>NZ_JBEZFT010000018.1:0-100746 GCF_040649595.1 Kribbella sp. NPDC048915
GATCAACCGGCCGATACGAGTTCGCCACCACCCAATCCTCGAACCCCCAACCCACCAGAACCACCAGCGCCACGCCCCATTCCGCAACAGGCTCTGTAGAGGGTCAGGGGCGAAATGAAGTGCTATCGGCTGGGCGAGCGGGCGGGGGTGGGGGTTTCGGTGCGGAAGGAGTGGCCTCGTTCGGGGCCCAGGCCGAAGTAGTGGCGGAAGTTGTAGATGAGGGGCGACCAGGCGGCTGGGTTGACGTGCGAGGTGCCGGGTACGACGACGTCGGCGTGGGCGTGCACCCGCAGTACCCGGGCCTGAGCGATCAGGAAGTTGCCCTTGGCATCGAGTTCGGCGGCGTCGACCACGGCTTCGAACTGGAGCGGGCATTCGAGGACCCGCGGCGGACCAACCAGCTCAGACGCAACGGGTGTCAGACCGGCAGCGCCGAACTTGTCCCGCTCATGACGGAAGCGGGCCTGCTTGTGCGCCGGCACCGGATCGGCCGCCGTCAGTGGCGCGAGGCGTTCGACGGATTCCCAGAGCGCGGGCGGCGGGTAGTTGATGACGAGCTCCGGCCGCTCGCGCAGGTTGATCGCGGTCTGGCCTTCAGTACCGAGTCCGAGCACGACCACATCACCGAGCGCCCACGCCGAGGACATCGGTGCGAGGTTGGTGGTGCCGTCTTCGTTCTCGGTGCTGAGCAGTGCGACCGGCGTTCCGACGTACAGGATGGACGGTTCGATCGTCAGATGTGTCACACCGATCGAGGGTAGGTACGGGACGATTCGGCCGCTGCCTAACCGTGACGGCGGCATCATGGAGGCATGACTGCCGAGGGCGAGGAGCTGGCCGGCTGGGCGCGGATGCTGGCGGACGGGACGCGGGCGACCGTGTGCCTGGCGCTGCTCGACGGCCGGGACTGGACCGCATCGGAGCTCGCCAAACTCGCCAAGGTCTCCCGCCCGACCATCAGCGAACACTTGAATGTCCTGGTCGACGGCGGCCTGCTCACCGAGGTACGTCAGGGCCGTCACCGCTACGTGAAGCTCGCCGGCCCTGACACCGCCGAACTCATCGAGAACCTCGCCGCACTCGCGCCGCCGCAACGCGCCCAGCTCGAGAACACCCTTGCCGCACACAGCCGACGAGACGCCTTCGCGAGAGCGCGCACCTGCTACGACCACCTGGCCGGAAAGCTCGGCGTCACGATCGCCGACGCGATGACCGAGCGCGGCCTGGTCGACTGGTCCGACGGGATCACGTTGACCGCGAAAGGCCATGTCTGGCTGGAAAATCTCGGCATCGAGCTTCCGGTACGGCGAGGTCGGCCGGCTGTCCGTGCCTGCCTGGACGTGACCGAACGACGACCGCATCTTGGGGGTACGGTCGGTGCGGCGTTGTGTACTCACGCGCTGCAACAGGGCTGGGTGAAGCACATCCCCGGCGGCCGCGCGCTCAAGGTCGACGGGGCGGTCGAGGGTTTCGGATTCTGAGAAGGAACGGCGGGAACACGCTTTCAACAGGCGCCGCGACCGAATTGCACCTAGCCTTCGGGCCATGACTGAGTTCGAGCCCGGCACCGAGTTGGTGTCCCGACTCCCTCTGCCCAGCCATGTCGTCGTGCTCGTGGACGGCACCTGGTACCGCGGTTGGCTGATCGGCCGCGACCACGAGGAGTCGGGATGGACCGCCCTGGTGCAGTACGAGGGCGACGACGGCAGCGAGCGGACGGAACGCCTCCCGGCAGACCGGATCGCACTGCCGGCGTCGGACGGCCCGACTGAGAAGGCGTCGTAGCAGAGACGCCGAAACAGGCGCCGGAGGAGGGCGCCGGAGAGATCGTTCCAGGGAGGGAACGCAGCGCGAAGGCCCCCGGTGGGTGATGAATCCACCGGGGGCCTTCGCACGTAACGCACCAGCCGGCGCCTCAGAAGCATCGAGAAACCCGCCCCAGATCCTTCGGGCGGATCGACCTGGGACGGGAATCTCAGTGGCGTTACACACGGTGTATCGGCGGTGACGGCGCGAGTGTTACAGATTCGGCAGAACTTTCCGCCAGGTGGATCACAGCGCCGCGTCGATCCAGGAGTCGATACAGGAGTCGATACAGGACAAGACCAGAACGCCAACCCTGTGGAGGAAACAAGCCCTGGGCAGGAGGCGACCCCGGCGCACGTCCCTGAACACCGGGGTCTGAACCAACGACCTCTCGAGCGACCGCGGTTCTTGCTAGGTAGGTGCCCAGGTCAACACTGCCCATGCGTGATCAGAAGCGGACAGCGAGCAACACCCGGCCGGTCTCGGAGCTGCGGATGTCCAGCGCGCTGATCTCGTTGCGCCGCAGTTTGGTGGTCGCCGCCGGTTTCACCGTGGTCCCGGGTGAGGACGTCCAGCTCGCGATCAGTTCGACGTGACCGGACGTGTCGGTCACGTACAGCTCGTACCCGCGGGCGCGTTCGCTCGGCGTCGCGAGTTCGTCGTACCGGCAGCTGATCTCGATCGTCGTACCCCACGGCTCGGGTACCAGCCGCGCGTCCGCGGACAGCTTGCTGGACACGGTCTGCGCCAGGACGACGTAGTCACCCTTCGGTTGGTCGCGGGTCAGCGGGATCATGACCAGCGCGCCGATCACCGCGGCGGCGACGGCGATGCCGGTCGTCAACGCGGCGAAGCGGATCCGCTGCCGGCGCCGGTCGCGCTGCACCGTGCGCGCCAGGTCGGGCAACAGGTTCGGCGGGTCCGGGATGGCCGCCATCGCGCGGTCGGCCGGCAGCGCGGCGAGCACCCCCGGTACGCCGGCCAGCGACGCAACGGCGGCCGAACACTCCGCGCACGCGGACAGATGCTCCTCGTACAGCCGTCGGTCCTTCGCCGACAACGCGCCGAGCAAGTAGGCCGCATCCCAGTCCCGGTACGGGTCACTCACTGGCTCGTCACCCCCTTCTCCTGCAGCGCGAGCTTCAACGCCCGCAGCCCGTAGTGCAACCGCGATTTCACGGTGCCCGACGGAATGTCCAACTCCTCGGCGATGTCGGTGACGGTACGGCGGCCGTAGTACGCACGCACGATCACCTGCCGGTGTTCGTCCGACAACTGCGCCAGCGACTCGGCAACCAGCCATGAATCGAGTACGGCGTTCGCGTGGTCAGCACTCGGATTCTCCGGCAGGTCATCGCTGGCGACCTCCCGGCTCACGCGGGCGCTGCGCCGGTCGTCGATGACCAGGTTCCGGGCGACGGTGAACAGCCAGGCGCGGGCGCCGGCCTCGTCCTCGGTGAGGATGTTCGGACGTCGCCAGGCCCGCAGCAGGGTCTCCTGGACGACGTCCTCGGCCAGCCGGTCGTCACCGGTCAACCGGACGACGAACCGCCACAGGGCAGGAGCGTGCACGTCGTGCAGGTCACGCAGCAGCGTCGCCCGGTCATCGGCCATCGGCGCTCCTGCTCTGTGGAAGGTCGGGTCGAACATCGGGTCGACGCTGGTCACTCTGCCGCTGCGGCCGCCGGTTCTCGCCGGCTCGCGGTGCGCTGCACCGACCAGGCGCCGTTGCCCAGGACAGCGATCAGCAAGAAGGCGAAACAGAACAGTGCCGCCTTCTCGCCACCATTCTGCACAGGCAGCAGAGCATCCGCCTGGTGCACGGTGAAATACGCGTAGGCCATCGACCCGGAGCACAGCAGCGCGGCATACCGCGTCCCGGCCCCGATCATCACCAGTGCGCCGCCGACGCACTGGATCGCCGACGCCCACCAGGACGGCCAGGCGAACAGGTCGGCCTGCTTGCTGCCGAGTACTCCGAACAACGCGGCCGCGCCGTGGGTGGCGAACAGGAACCCCACGACGATCCGGAAAATGCCGATCACTTCCCTCTGATAACGCTCGAGCACCTGCACAGGGCCTCACTCCTCGCGGTGTGGTAGCGGTTGTGCCTGGTTCGAACGATTGAGCGGTCAGCTTGGTTCAACGCTGCGTGACGCGAAGATCACACTCCGAATCGATTGTCTTTCGGATGGCGCCTTGGTAGCCGCGGGCGGCGAGGGTCAGTCCGACACCCCACACGACGTACGCCGGGACCGCGACCCAGAAGAAGCTTTCCGGCAGACCGACGTCGCCGTACGCCGGTTTGCCCTGCACCGCGTTGACGGTCATCTGGATCAGGCCGACGGCGAAGTACGCCGTCATACCGACCCCGATCGTGTACGCCGGAACGAGCAGGAGCCGGTGTGGGAAGTACCGGCCGATCTTGTGAACGAGGAGGAACGGGAGGAGTGTCCCGGCGAGGATGAAGCCACCTTCGAACAGCAGGATCGACAGATTGCTCTCGTACGGCGTCTTGTCGAAGCCGACGACCGCCTGCGCGGCCAGCCGGGTCAGGCAGCCGACTACTGCGAGACAGGCGCCGACGATCGGGACCGCATCCGGCCAGGGTTCGGCGTCGGGCTGATGGCGTTTCGCGAGGCGGGCGAGCAGGACGGCGCCGGTCACCGCGCCGAGCCGGCTGAGCATTCCGAGCGGGTCGAACGGGATGCCGAGACCGGGCAGAACGGCGGCGACCAGATCGAGCAGGATGAACCCGGCCGCCGCGACCCAGCCCGCCGCGAGCACCCACAACAGCCGCGGCCAGATCCGCCCCGGTCCCGGTCGGCGAAGCATGACCAGCGCGGTGAGCAGGCAGCCGGCGACTGCGACCCAGTGCGGGATCAGGAGGTCGTTGCCCGGGAGTTTCCACTCCGGCGCGTGTCCGGTCGCGAACCAGAGCCGCAGACCGCCGTACGCCATCGCCCAGACCAACACTGCTCGTCTCATACGACCAGCCTGGCGAGACGCCGATCGGCACGGATCACCCGCGCGGGGGATCGCCCTCCACCGTCAGCGTGAGCTGTGGAGCTGCTGCAGGATGCGCAGGAACGCCTTGCGATCGGCGGGGGCGAGCGAGTCCAGGACGCTCTGCTCCTGCGCCTGGATCTCCTTGCGCACAGCACGCCGTACCCGACGTCCTTCCGGCGTGATCGCGAGCAGCCGAACGCGACGGTCGGCGGGATCCGGAGTGCGCTCGATCAGCCCGGACTGCTGGAGTTCGTCGAGGGTTCCGATGATGCGGGACTTGTCCGCGCCGATCGCTTCCGCGAGCGCGGCCTGCGTCCGGACCGGGGTGCCGTCGAGCGCGGTGAGCACGGAGTACCCCCACATCGACACGTGGTGTGCGGCGAGCACGGGTTGCTCGAGCGCGATCAGTTCCCGCACCAGCGGGTACAGCATCGCGGCGAGATCAGGACGCTCCGAGACCATGTCCGAAAAGGTAACACTAGCGCAATCATATGCTAGCGCCTACGATATGCACATGCATACTATTGACTACGTGGCCCTGGACGCCGAAGCCGTCCGGGTCAGCATCGACCTCGCCGCCACCGCCACCCCTGCCGATCTGTCCAGGCCGACGCCGTGCCGGGCCTGGACTCTGTACGGGCTGCTCGCCCACATGGCCACGCAGCACTACGGATTCGCCGCCGCCGCTCGCGGCTCCGCCGATCCGGACGCGTGGAAGCTGCGTGACCTGGGCGACGACCCGGTGAAGGCCTACATCGCGTCCGCGGAGCACGTACTGGAGGCGTTCGCGGAGCCCGGCGTCGTGGACCGCACCTTCCCGCTGACCGAGTTCGGTCCGGATGCGGCCTTCCCCGGCGCGCAGGCGATCAGCTTTCACTTCATCGACTACGTCGTCCACAGCTGGGACGTGGCGAAATCACTCGGTACGACGGTGCCGTTCGCGCCGGCCACGCTCGAGGCAGCCGAGGCGGTGGCGCAGGTCGTACCGGTTGGGGACATCCGGCTCGCACCGGGTACGCCGTTCGCGCCGGCCGTCTCCTGGTCCGGAGAGGATCGGCTGGACCGGATCGTGGCGCATCTCGGCCGTACTCCGAGTTGGCCGCAGTGAGTTTGCTGTCGGCAACTAATAACGGAAGGTGATGATTTCGGCGGCGGATGGGTACCAGATCTGCGGAGCGTTCGTCCCGCGGGGAGGGGGATGGTGACTCGGCGTTGGTGGACCGGCCCGGTCGGTGGTGCTGTGTCGCTGGTCGGCAGCACGCGACCGCCGCGCACCCATCGTGGACCGCAACAGGGTCGTGGTCTCGCAGCAGCCGGCTCCGGGGACGAAGGTAGCGCCCGACACCAAGATCACGCTTCGCTCGAAGAAGATCGGCGAGTAATTTCGCGACCGTTGTCGGATCGGCCGCGCGGAGTTCGTCGTACCAGTAGAACCGCGCAGCAGCGAAGATGGGCTGAGCGGTGCCGACAGCGGAGGAGATGATCGTCAGATGCAGTACCTCGTTTCCGTGATCGACGACAAAGAGAACCCGGGCAGCACGGACCGGATGCCGGACATCGACGAGTTCAACGACCGGCTGATCGCCGAGGGCTACTGGGTGTTCGCCGGCGGACTCGCGGCTCCCGAGGCGTCCACGGTGGTCGACAACCGGGGCGAGCAGTCCTTGGTCACCGATGGTCCGTTCGTGGAAACGAAGGAGTACCTGGCCGGCGCCTGGGTGTGGGAGTGCCCGGACCTGGACGTCGCGCTCAAGCTTGCCGCCGAGGCGTCGAAGGTCTGCGACCGCAAGATCGAGGTCCGGCCGTTCCTGTGAGCGACGTCGAGGAAGCGATCACCCAGGCGCATCACGGAGAGTGGGCGCGGGTGGTCGCCTCGCTGACCAGGCGCTTCGGCGATCTCGACATCGCCGAGGAGGCGGCCGCCGAGGCGTTCGCCGCTGCCGTCGAACACTGGCCCGCCGACGGCGTACCGCCCAACCCCGGCGCCTGGCTCACCACCACCGCCAACCGCCGCGCCATCGACCGGATCCGGCGCGAGAGCAAGCGCGACGACAAGCAAAAGGAGGCTCAGATGTGGTACGCCGAACCGCCTGAGCCCCTCGGCGTCATCGACGACGACCGGCTGCGGCTGATCTTCACCTGCTGCCACCCAGCACTGGCGATGGAGACCCGGGTTGCGCTGACGTTGCGGATGGTCGGCGGGCTGACAGTCCCTGAGATCGCGCGCGCCTTCCTCGTGCAGGAAACTGCGATGGGTCAGCGGATCACCCGCGCGAAGGCCAAGATCAAGGCGGCCGGGATTCCGTACCGCGTCCCGTCCGCGGAGGATCTGCCGGCGCGCGTGTCCGGCGTACTCGCGGTGCTTTTCCTGGTCTTCAACGAGGGGTATCTCGCGACCGGTCCGGATTCGGATCCCGTGCGGCACGAGTTGACCTCGGAGGCTATCCGGCTCACGCGGTTGATCCGTGCGCTGCTTCCGGACGACGGTGAGGTGGCGGGGCTGCTGGCGTTGATGCTGCTGATCGAGGCCCGCCGTACCGCACGGGTCTCGGCCACCGGCGAGCTCGTGCCTCTTGACGAGCAGGATCGTGGCGCCTGGGACACCACACTCATTGCCGAGGGCCACCAGTTGGTGCGATCCCGGATCGCGACCGGGATTCCTCCCGGCCGCTACCAGATCCTTGCCGCGATCAACGCCGTACACACCTCAGCGCGGGACATTCGGGACACCGACTGGTCGCAGGTGCTTGCCTTGTACAACCAACTGGTGTTGATCGATCGGTCGCCGATCGTCGAGCTCAACCGGGCGATCGCCGTCGCCGAGCTGGACGGTCCGGACGTGGCGCTCGGGATCGTGGATCGCCTGGCCGGCCAACTGTCCGGGTATCACGCGTACCACGCGGCTCGTGCCGATCTGCTGCGGCGAGTGGGGCGGAGTCAGCAGGCGCGGGAGGCGTACGACCGGGCGATCGAGCTGGCCGGGAACACTGGTGAGATCGCGTATCTCCGTCGCCGCCGGGACCAGTTGGGCTAGGGCATCAGGTCCGGAGTTCGTTGCCTGGGTCATCGATCGAGAGGCTGTGCCAGATGTCGTACGACACGGCCGCGGCGCCGTCCGCGTCGCCGCCTTCCATCAGGTCGATGAGCTTCTCGTGGCGACCGACCGACGCGCGCCCGTCGACGCCGAACCGCATCCGCTCCGCGCGCCGGATCAGCGGGTCGTAGCGCTCGATCACCGACTCGAGCGCCTGGTTGCCCAGAACCTTGACCGGCACGCCGTGCAGTTCCTCGTCCGCGGCAAGGGCGGTGCTGACATCGCCCTTCTCCACCGCCTCGGCGAACCGGCGGTTGGCGTCCCGCATCTCCTTGACGTCCTCCGGTGCGAGGCGGCCCGTCACCTCCCGTACGGCGAGTTCGTGCATCGCGGCGACGACATCACGCGCGTCCTTGACCGCCTGAACGTCGATGGTGCTCACCGTCGTCGAACGCCCCGGCAGCGCCACCACCAGCCCGCTGGCTCCGAGGCGCAGCAGCGCCTCGCGCACCGGCGTACGGCTGACACCCAGCCAGGCCGCGAGCTCGTTGTCCTTGAGCTGCTCACCCGGCCGGAAGGTCCCGTCGACGATGGCGTCCCGAAGGCGTCGGTAGACGTCGTCGCGCAGCAGGGTGCGGTCTACGGTCGGTGAGTTCCGGGGAATCGGCACACCAACATATTGCACCCTGCTCTCTGCGGGCTGTTGCACGGGCTGCGCGCTCCGATATATTGCATATCGGAGGCGGTTGCCAGGGCCCCTGCAGCTCCCGTTCCGGGAACACCCGGCGGCCGAGGGAGGACCACATCATGAGCATCAAGAACGTCGTACTCGTGCACGGCGCGTTCGCGGACGGCTCCGGCTGGCGCAACGTGTACGACGACCTCACGGCCCGCGGGTACCGCGTGACGATCGTGCAGAACCCGCTGACTTCCCTCGCGGACGACGTCGCCGCGACCACCCGAATCCTCGAGCAGCAGGACGGCCCGACGGTCCTCGTCGGACACTCGTGGGGCGGCACCGTCATCACCGAGGCCGGCAACCACCCGAAGGTCGCCGCGCTCGTCTACGTGTCGGCGTTGGCACCTGACTCCGGCGAGAACACCGCGAAGCAGTACGAAGGCTTCGCCGAAACGCCCGACTTCGTGATCGACGTCGGCGAGGACGGGTACGGGTTCCTCAACCGCGAGAAGTTCAAGGTTGGTTTCGCCCACGATCTCAACGACGCCGACGCCGCCTTCCTGCGCGACACGCAGGTCCCGATCAACATGGCCGTCTTCGAAACCCCGGTCACCCACGCCGCCTGGCACGACAAGCCCGCCTGGGCCGTCATCGCCACCGAAGACAAGTCCTTCGACCAGGCCATGCTCCAGCACATGGCCAAGCGCGCCAACGCCAAGATCACGAACGTCTCCGGCAGCCACGCCCTCTTCATCACCCAGTCCAAGACCGTCGCCGACACCATCGCCGAAGCCGCCGAAAGCGCGTAACAACCCGCTTGCCGTCCCAGCGCCGGGCGTCGCAGCTGAGACGGTTCCTGATCACGTAGCAACGCACCCAGCCCGACGCCGAGCAATGCGAAGAAGGTCACCGCGGCGATCACCCCATCGCGGTGGCGGGGATTCCGTTGCCGGTACCTGCCGCGGTACCGAACAGCAGTCGCTGTCGTGCCGCCGTCGCCAGCGGCGGCGCGAGCGTCGCGGGATCGTCGTTGAACGCGATGTTCAGGCTCGCGAACAGCGCCGTCAGTCCTATTGTGGCCAGCAGCAACCACATCCAGAGCCGAGTCGACCACAACTTGGCGAACTCGCCGGAAATCAACCGCGCCATCACGCACCTACCCGCGCATCGGCCGTGAGCTTGAAGAACAGCTCTTCCAGATCACTGTCGCGCTGCGCCAGCCACTCCAGCTCGACCCCGGCGGTGAACGCGACTCGGCCCACCGCCGCCGCGTCGACTCCTTCGACGAGCAGTACGCCGTTGTCCGCAGCTGTCACGCTGACGTCGTACTGGTCGGTCAACGCCGCGCGCAGTTGGTCGCCGTACCGGGTGCGTACCTCGACCACCGCTGCATGACGGTTCGCAAGCTCGGCCACTGGTCCCTGGTACAGCAGGCGCCCGCCGCCGATGATCACCACGTGATCGACAAGCTGCTGCATCTCGGTCAGCACGTGGCTGGAGATCAGAACGGTCCTGCCCTCGTCCGCGAGGCGACGAAGCAGTTGACGAAGCCAGACGATTCCCTCGGGATCGAGCCCGTTCGCAGGTTCGTCGAGCACCAGCACCTGTGGATCACCCAGCATCGCGACCGCGAGCGCAAGACGCTGACGCATGCCCAACGAGTACCCGCCGATGCGTCGTCGACCGGCAGCCGTCAAACCGACCATCTCGAGTACGGCATCGACTCGTTGGTGTGCGAAACCGTTCACGCGGGCGTAGATCTGCAGGTGGGCGCGACCAGTCCGACCGGGATGAAACCCGGACGCATCCAGCGCCGCACCGACGACCGACGCCGGCGCGGCGATGTCGGAGTAGGCGACCCCGCCGATCGTGGTCTCGCCCCCGTCCGGCCGGATCAGGCCCAGCGCCATCCGCAACGTCGTCGTCTTTCCTGCACCGTTCGGCCCAAGGAAGCCAGTCACTGTTCCCCGGGCGACGGTGAAGGTCAGATCATCGACAGCCCGGACCGACCCGAACGACTTCGACAACCCGCGTACCTCGATCCCGGCGCTCATGACGACTACGATGAAGTGTTAACAGCAAAGTGTCAACAGAGCTGTAAACACCTCGAGAGGACGAGACCCACGATGGCGAACCCATCCGAGGGCAAGCTGCTCAAGCGGCCCGAGCGCCGCCGGCTGCTCATCCAAGCCGCCGCGCGCGCCTTCGCCCGCAGCGGATTCGCCGCGACGAACCTGGACGACGTCGCCACAGAAGCCGGCGTCAGCCGGGTCCTGATCTATCGGCACTTCGACTCCAAGACACAGCTCTACGAGGCGGTCCTCGCCGAGATCAGCGATGAACTCCGCGTCGCGACCGGACACCCGGACCACCTCACGGCGAACGGCCTGCAGGCGCTCGTCTCGGTTGCCCGGAACAACCCCGACGGTTTCCGGCTGTTCTTCCGCCAGTCCGGACAAGAACCCGAGTTCCGACGCCACGCGGACGAGCTCCGCGACGCCATGAAGTCCACGGCCGCGCCGTACCTGAAGGAAGCCATCAAGGACCCGGCGCGACTACGCTGGGCAGCCGACCTCATCCCCACCATCGCGATCGAGGCCGTCATCGCCTGGCTTGACGCCGGCACACCCGCACCGGACACCGCCGCAGACACCATCACAGAGGTGATCGGCGCAGCCGTGACCGCCATCGCCGCCGACCCATCGCGAGGTTGACCGCGATGTCGAAGCCTGCGCGTCGTCCTGATGTTTTGGACTCGATGCGACCAGTTGCGATCTCGGCGGCGCGCCGTTCGTCTTCATGACGACAGGCGTTCCCTGCCACCTCAGAGGTCACCGTCCTCGCCCCTCCCCGAGCCTGGGCGATCCACGGCACCCACAGCCCGATCAGGTCTCGAGTGAACGTCACAGTCGAACCGCTCCGCGACTCCACCTCGAGCAAAGTGACCATCAACCTGGACTTCGATGGCCACGGCATCGGCAAGCTCCTCGTCCCGCTCCTGGTCCACCCTCAGTCACGCAGAGAGATTCGGAAACGAGAGCAGTGCGACAGGAGCCGATACGTCGCTCAGCACCGCGCCGCCAGCTGGCTGTGCGGTGGCGCCGATCCCCTCAGACGGGCCTACATCGGTCACTCTACGTATTGGCAGAATTGGTGCAGGCCCGACGGTCGCGGCCGACGCGCCGATCTGCGTCTGACCTGCGGAAACTGGTAGGCCCCGTGGGACTCGAACCCACAACCCGCGGATTGGGTATCCACGTCTGGCATCGACGTCCGCTGGTCGCCGACTCTGCCGTCTGACCTGGGAACTCTCACACAGTGTGATTGCCGTCGCTTGCCATCATCTCGCGGCGTTGTGCGTCCAAAGTGGTGGCGAAAGAGGTGGCTCAGAGCACCTACATGCCGTGTCGGCCGTCAGGCGCTGCTCGGCGACGCGAGCTTGTAAGGAGAACTGCGGTCCCGGCGGCGGCGCCGACCATTCCCATGCAGAGGTAGCCGTATCGGCTCCAGAAGTCGGGCTCCCAACCGGCTTCGCGCGCGAAGACTTCATCGCCGTTGTAGGCGTACTGGATGTCGATGCTCTGTCCCTTGCTTCGCCGAGGAACCAGGTACTTCTCGATCGTCGTCTCAACGTGCTCGCCACGCGAGGTCGTGAACGAGACTGTCAGTGGTTGTCCGCGGTCGATAATGGGCACGGGCTCGTCGACAACGACGCCAGTCACGACCGGTGCGTCCGCAAGGAGATCGTCCTCGTCCCGATCAAAAATGGTGATCCAGATACCCAACGGCAGCAGAGCGAGCAACACGAGTCCCACACGCATTGCCTCGCCGGATGGGCGTCCAAGCCGTATGCGCCGCCGGTGCTGTCCCATGCGACACATTGTGCGTCCTACTCCGCAACTGCGCGCACTTGACGCTTACGTGTCAACCGCACGAACAGACCTCCCGCATCGCCCCGATAGCTGCCGCCCTTAGGTGCGGTGCGGTGCGGGTCAAGGTCGAGCTTGCGAGTGGGAGCGGAGCGACCTTGCCTTGACGCGTGCCGTGCCGTGCCGTCCCCTCCATGATTGCTGTCGGGGCGATGCGGGAACCCACAGGCGAACTCGCGCGTGGGCCAGCAGGAGAAGGTGAGTGGCCGGCCGTTTCGGCGAGTGTTGCACCGGCAGGTTGTCGGGCGTTGTTGGCGAGTTCTTGCTGTCTTCGACCTGGCACCCTTTGGCACGTGCGCGCCAAGCCAAGGGACGCGCCCAGAGCGGAGCGCTAGCGGAGTGGCGGGCAGGCGGCCCGCCCTGTGGTGGCGGCGCGCATTCGGGCCCCTGGAGGGGCCCGTCTTGAAGACGTAGAGAAACTTGTCAGGTGGCGTTCGGGCACGCGGATCTGTTGGTGTTTCACAACTCGGACTCATGGAGCGGGCAGTTAGAACGGCGGTTCCTCAAGGGATCCGGGTAGCCAGTCGTCCGTGTCGCCGAACGGTGGTTGGCCGTCCAACTCCTGAGTACTCTGCTCGAATTCAAGGGCCTTCTCGGCCGCGTCGAAGAGGTTCTTGTAGGTCACAACTTCGATCCGCGATAGATGGGCGTTGTACGACCGAACGGTCTGATCGATCAGGTGTTCTGGCACCTCAGGCACGTGGTGCGGATGCCCAATGACTACAGTCGCGAATACCCTGCGGAAGTCGTACTGCTCCCCGAGATCACTCTCGTAGATCTTCGATAATCCCATCCCTTGCTCGTCGAGACTGCGTAGGTAGTTCATCGCCTGGGCCGTGGCTTCATGAACGTCATTGCCAACGATCCAGTGGTTTCGGTGCCGCTTGACGAGCTTGGGGATCACTGGTCCCTTGAGTTCGACGACATGCAGCGTCCCATCGGCCCCTAACAGCGGAATGTCGTGTTGATCGAGCGCCGTCAGGTTTCGACGGTCGGCGATACCCGAGTAGCGGCCTCCAAATAGCCAGTACGCCTCGCCGATGAGTTTCTGCATGGACGTCTCGGTGGCAGTGGGCGACAAGGCTGCCGTCTGCAGTTCGGCAACGAGCTGTCGCCGCCTCGCCAAAACGGCGATCTCGGACGCCGCCCGCCCCTCATCGGTGCTAGCCAGCAGTTCGAGCACGGACGGCAGGTCACTGTGGGCACGAAGCGCCGCCGCTAGCTGATCAACGTTCACGGAGTCCGCAAACAAGTCGATTAGTCCGGCGGTGGGGTCTTGCGAGTCAACAACCCGGTAGCGTCCTGTCTCCGACACCTGGGACGACAGAAATGCGATCAGCTTCGGGATCTCCTCGTTTTCACATGTCCATGAGGACTCGGGATTATCGAAGTCATACCCGGGATCGTTCCGGCGCTTGCGGTAGGTCGAGAACCGCAACTCCTGGCGCTTGACCTCACCAGTTGCTCTGTCGCCGTAGTTGAAAGCACGTACGGTCTTGCAGACGAGTGGGCCGACTTTGATCGTCGCCCCCTGTCCCCCCATCTGCCCTGGCCCGACTGGCTCATTTGCGACCCAGATCTTGAACTCGTCGTCGCCGTTCACGGCGCTACTCCCCTTCCCCCACGGTGTTCTATCCCCTTCAGGAAGGGTTGCAGTAGTGACACAGAGTCGCTACCCGAATGGGTGTGTCCTTGATAGATGACATCGGGCGGGGTGAAGGATCGATGCGTTCGGAGGTGTGCTAGAACAGTAACCGTGGAACTGCTGCATCGGGGCAAGGTTCGGGATGTGTACAGCGATCGCCCGGGGGAGGTGATCCTAGTTGCGACTGATCGCGTGTCGGTCTATGACGTGGTGCTGCCGACACCGATCCCTGACAAGGGGAAGTTGCTGACGTCGCTGTCGCTTTGGTGGTTCGAGCAGTTGGCGGACGTGATGCCGAACCACGTCATCTCAGCGACCGATGTGCCGGCCGAATTCGAGGGCCGCGCTGTGCGGTGCCAGCAGGTCGACATCGTGCAGGTGGAATGCATCGCCCGCGGCTACTTGGCTGGCCTCGGTTGGGATGCCTATCGGGAGACCGGGAAGATCTCGGGCGTCGAGATCAAGCCTGGATTGCTCGAAGGCGACAAGCTCCCGGAGCCGGTGTTCACACCGACGACCAAGACTGCCCCTGAGGACGGGCACGACGAGCCGATGACCTTCGACGAGGTCTCGGAGGCCGTTGGGGCGGAGCTCGCAGAAACTCTGAAGGAGAAGACGCTAGAGCTCTTCAAGCGCGCTACGGCGATCACCGATGGTCGTGGTGTGCACCTCGCGGACACGAAGTTTGAGTTCGGACTCGCCAAGGACGGGACCTTGGTCCTGGCGGACGAGGTTCTGACCTCGGATTCCTCGAGGTACTGGCGTGACGAGGACTGGAAGCCTGGACAGCGGCAGATCTCGTACGACAAGCAGTTCGTACGCGACTGGGCTCGCGATCTGGGCACGTGGGACAAGACTCCCCCCGGACCGGAGATCCCCCAAGCGGTCGTTGATGAGACGCGGGCCCGCTACGTTGCCATGTACGAACGCATCACCGGTCTGAAGTGGGATTGACGATGGCTACCTGGGACGAGATCGCAGAGGCACGGCTGGCTGACGTGTTGGAGCTGCAGAAGGTGCATAAACGCCTGCTCGCGGCCAGAGTACAGGGGATCGAACCAGATCCTCATGACGTTGAGATTGCCCGCTCGGTGGCGGCCACAGGCTATGGCGGCATCGACCGGGTCAACGCGCGGGACGATTACTAGACCCCTCCGCGCTCCAGCACCTATGATGGTGGTGTTCTAGAACACCGATTGGAGACGTTGAGGTTCAGCCATGCCCCCGAAGTTGGAGCGTCCCGCTCCCCCGTATCAGCAGATCGCGAACGAGATCCGCAACAAGATCTCGAACGGCGACTTGCAGGCCGGCGACCTGGTGCCGTCAGTCCGCTCGCTGATGCGCGATTACGGCGTGGCAATTGCGACCGCCCAGAAGGCACTGTCGGCTCTCCGGGCCGAGGGGTACATCAAGCCGGAACGCGGTGTTGGAAGCCTCGTCACCACGGAAGAGGAACGGGGCAGAGCGGCCAACGATCGAGTCGGGAAGGCTCGACGTACCGGCAAGGTCTACCCGACAGGTCAGTACGCGAAGATCACCGACGCGGGACTTACTGAGGCCACGGAGCAGATCGCGGATGCCCTTGGGGTCAAGGTCGGCAGTCGGGTGATTCGACGCATACGAAGGACATTCAGGGCTGACGGGAAACCAATCTCGGCATCGACTTCGTACTTCCGTGGTGATCTCGCGAAGCGCGCACCGCTTCTCTTGACCACTGAGCGGATCCGCGAAGGCACGTTTATGTACGCGGCCAACATCCTGAAGCGCAACGTCGATGCGTGGCAGGACCAGTTCGAGCCTGCGAGCGCCACGGCTGATCAGGCCGAAAGTCTCGGCTTGGAAGAGGGCGCTTTGATCATGCTCGGGCGCAACTGGATCTATGACGACACCGGCGATGTGTTGGAGTACGGCGAGAGCATCACGTACGGCCGAGTGACCTATCGAGGACGCCTCGGCGACTGATCGCCTAAGCGGTTGACGCTTAGGTGTCAACCCTCAGTTGTAAGTTCATCGCTCTTAGTGCTTGCCGACTCGAGATAGGTGTTCTAGTATCTGAACTAGAACACCCGCTCAACGGGAGCGGGTGTGACGCCTAGAAGGGGCGATTCCTGATGAAGCTGAACATCGACACCACGGGCAAGACGTTCACGGTCACCAAGGGTGTGGAAGAGAAGAAGGACCAGAACGGCCGGCAGAAGGCTGACCGGAACACCAACGAGCTGCTCTGGTCGGTTCAGGTGATGGCGCTCGACGAGACGGGCGGCGAGGTGATCAACGTGACTCTGGCGGGCAATGCCATGCCGAAGGTCAACGTTGGCGCCACTGTCGTGCCGGTCGAGCTGGAGGCCATGCCGTGGGCCACCAATGGGCGGAACGGTGTCGCGTACCGCGCCAAGACCCTCAACCCGGCGACGGGTTCCGCGAAGTCCTGATCTCCACTGGTCCCGTGATCTCGTGCAACTGCTCAGCTAAGGGGTAGTCATGTCGCAATCGATGGAGCATCGAACCATCACCGCGAATCAGGCACGGGCCGAGTACGTGGCCAAGTGCAACGAAATCATCGAGATCGAACTGGTGCTGGTCTTTCTGGACCAGAGCATCGCCAGCAGCCTGAACCGGGCTGAACCAGTCGTTGCGATCAGCAACGACGCGACCGCCGTCTACGCCTCGGAGGCGTTCTGGCAACTGCTGGACCTGTACCGCGAGGCCTGCAATCGTCGCCTCGATCTGTACGCCGCACGCGACTACGCGTACGCCGTCTGGAAGTCGGCTTCGACCGAAGCCACCGCGGCTGACACCTACGTGTCAACACCGCTGAACAACAGCTAGAAACCAAGAACGGCCCTCGAAAGGGCCGCTCCCTGGAAACGAGACGCCAAGTCGGGCCACTGGCCTAGGAAACCCGTCCCGGCTTGGTGTCTTTCCTGACTCAACCCCCACCAATGGGAGGTCTTGTCATGCCCAAATCTACCCGCTCGAAGTCGTCTTGGCGATCCCATCGCAGCGGACGGTCGAGCCGCGTCCTGCCTGGAGCAGTCGAAACTATCACCCGGCCCAATCAGACCTGGCCGGTCATTCTGCTCCTCACCATCTGGCGCTGGCGCTGGGAACTGTACGTCCTGGCCGCAATCGTCTACATCACCATCGCCCACGGCGAAGCGATCACCGGCTACTTCCAGTCGAACCCGCTGTGGCTCAACGCCCTACTGATCATCGTCCTGTGTGGCTGGATCGTCACCGACAATCCGGCACGCCGGTTCGTCCTGAACCGGATCTGGTGTGTCATCACCCGCCACCGCCTTCGTGCCTGCCTGATCGAGCTGCGGATCCTCAACTACTCGGGGAACCTGCCCTTCATCCTGGGGTGCTTCTCCACGAAGACCGGACAAGTCGTGTGGCTGTGGATGCGCCCCGGCCAATCGGTCGAAGACCTCGACAACAAGGCCGAAAGCCTCGCCTCAGCATGCTGGGCAAGCAAGGCCACCATCGCACGCTCGAAGCGCAACGCCGCCATCGTGCGGATCGAAATCGACCGCCGCGACCCCTTGGCGAAGAAGACCATCGACTCGCCTCTGCTCAACGACACCAGCGGCATGCCGGAAGCGGCAGTCGCCGACGACGCTGTCATGGCGTTCCTCACGCCCGACACCACCGACAGCGCCTCCGAGTCCACCACGAACGAAAGGCCGGCCAAAACCGGCAGTGGTGAGACGCGCGCTCGAACATCCAAGACCAAGACCACCGCTGCCGTGAATGACAGCCAGACGGTGATCTTGGGCGCCAACGGAGAAGACGTGTCCGACTATGTCTAGCTTCAACCCGAAATCGGTGTTCCCCCGGCGCGAGCCGGGGGTCACCCCTGCACCCAAGGGTGCACTGTCCATCTACGACCCGATCTACCTGGGCCTCGACGCACGCGGCAAACGAGTCCGCGTGACGCTGATGTACCGCAACATCCTCATCGGCGGCGAACCCGGCGCGGGCAAATCCGTAGCCCAAGGCAACATCGTCGCCCACGCCGCGCTGTGCACGGACGTGGATCTCATCCTGATCGACGGCAAGATCGTTGAACTCCTGCCGTATGCACCGGTCGCGAAAGAGTTCGTCGGCAACGACATGACCAAGGCGCTCCGCGTCCTGCGCGAACAACAAGCAGACCTGGATCAGCGCTATCTGCACCTGGCCCGCACGGGCCGTAAGAAGATCGTCGCTGGCGACGGCTTCCGTGCCAAGCTCCTGTGCATTGATGAGCTGGCGTACTTCACCGTCACCGTCGGCACCAAGGAACAGCAAGAAGAGTTCCGCACCCTGGTGCGCGACATCGTCGCCCGTGGCCGCGCCGCGGGCATCATCACCGTCGCATCCACCCAGCGCCCGAGCGCTGACATCGTCCCGACCTCGCTGCGGGACCTGTTCGGCTACCGGCTCGCGTTCCGGTGCGCCACCGACTCCAGCTCGGACATCATCCTCGGCACCGGCTGGGCCTCCCAAGGCCATACCGCCGTGGACATCGAACCCGAAGCCCTGGGCGTCGGGCTCCTCCGTGCCGAAGGCGGATTCCCCCGCCGACTCAAGACGGCGCACCTGCAAGACCACCACGTCAACCAGATCGTCCGCCGCGCAGTACACCTCCGAAGGGCGGCATAACCATGATCACCATCAAACCCGTCCCCGCCGACGCCTTCACCAGCGTCCGCGACACCGACGGCAACACCGGCTGGCTCCACGACTGCGGAGCCTTCGTCTACTCCCCCGACCAACCACACCGCTGCGGCGTTTGCTGGTCCGCACTCCGCAACGGCCAAGCCCATAACGGTTCTTGGCAACGCGCCTACGTCATCCGAGGCGACCAGGCGGTGGCGTCATGACGTTCTACGACGCCAACGGCGGCGAACGCGACGACCGCATGTTCATCGGCTACGAGTTCAGCGACGACACAGTGGCCGGCATCAACCTGGCCTGCAACGGCCAGACTCCGCTGGTCGCGATCGACCTCGGCAACACCCCGATCGAACTCGAACTCATCACTGGCTCCGTCACCGCGCTGAGCCAGCTGATCGACGCGCTCTACGAAGCACGCGCACTCCTCGAGGAACACCTCATCGACCACGCCACCAAGACCGACACCTGGAACCAGGACCAGGTCTTCATCCCCAACGACTGGACCGCAGAGAACGGAGACCAGCCATGAACGACACCCGACAGAACCGGCGCGACTTCCAGGACACGTACCGCGGCTGGAAGCGACTGCTCGAAGACAACGGGGCACTCATCGACAACGACGGGCGACTGCCCGAAGGCATCAAGGTCTGGACCCCGTACGGGGACATGGACCGCGGCGGCGATATCCCCGTGACCTACCGCGACCCGGCGTGGGCCTGGTACCAGGGAACGATCCTCGGCCAGTGCGACACCCACTGGTGGTTCGTCTTCCTCGGCTACGACAACCTGCCGTTCATCTGCCAACGCCACATCACCGAACTCCGACCGGTCATCACGACCGAACTCCGACCGGTCATCGTCCCGAACACGATCGAGAACGGCCCGCAGAACGAGGCGGGGGACCGCTCATGAGCACCGTCCGCAAGCCCTCCCCGGCGAAGCTGGCAGCCCGCTACCGGCGACTCGATCAAGCCATGTACGCCGTGTTCAGCGATGTCCTCGACCACTGCGAAGAAATCCGCGTCGAAGCCGAACAACGCCTCGGCACCACCGACGAAAACGACGTCATCGACGACGCCGAGTACGGCAAAGCCCTCGACCTGTTCAACGAGGTCTTTGACATCAAAACCCGCATCCAAACCTTCCGCACGACATGGATCGGAGACAACTGATGCACACGGCCACCACCACTCCGACGACGGCCCCGGCCACCGCAACAGCCGGTTCGGCAGTTGCGCATCGGGAAAGGCCGGCCACGACGACCAAGCTCACTGGTCTCACGGGCCACAACACGACCGCCCTCACCGGCATTGACGGCTGGACGGTCACCAAGACCACCGCCACCTACGCGGGCAGCCCCACAGCGGCACTCAACGCCGTCCAGAAGCGGATGGACCACGTCCGGGCCACCGAAGGCGGCAGAGCCACCGGCTACGCCTCACTGATCGCGGTCCGCAACAAGCTCCGCGAATGCTCCACCGGCGCCAGCCACCCCGCCGTCACCGTCACGGTCAAACGAGCCAAGAAGACAACGGCCTCCAAGACGACCCGGACCGGGTCCACGGCCTTGTCACCGAAGGCGCGGCTGACACGTAAGCGTCAAGGCGAACACACCACAGCCGAACTCGTGTCCGCGCTCGAAGCCGCATGGTCCGCGATCCGGACCAACCACACCGAAGTCCCCTCGGTCGTGATCATCGTCGGCTCCGGCACCGCCACCAAACAGGCCAAGTACGGGCACTTCGCGCCCACACGTTGGCAGCTCGGAGAACAAGCCCTGGCCGAAGTCCTCATCTCCGGCGAAGGACTCAAGCGGCCCGTCGAGGAAGTGTTCACCACTCTGCTGCATGAAGCCGCCCACGCACTCGCGGATGTGCGCGGGATCAAGGACACCAGCAGGCAGGGCCGGTGGCACAACCAGAAGTTCGCCGCGCTCGCCTCCGAGCTCGGCCTCGACACCACCAAAGACCCCCGCATCGGCTGGTCACCCTGCACCCTCCGGCAGGAAACCGCAGCCACCTACAAGAGCGTCCTCGCCGACCTGAAGGCCGCGCTCATCGCCTACCGCCACCCCGAGATGGTGGCCGGCACTTCCACCAAGAACAACAACAACGCGATCGCGTGTGCATGCCAGTGCCCGCGTCGTATCCGTGTCGCCAAACAGGTTCTCGAAGAAGGAGACATCACCTGCGGCGTCTGCGAAGCCACCTTCGTACCCGACGAGTAACCCAGCTGCCGAACTAGTTCGTTGCTGGCTCTCGCCTCCGGAATCCACGGGGTCCCGGAGACGAGGGCGAACACCGAACCACCCACCAGACCACACCGAAGGAAGGGAACCAGGATGACCACCATCCACAACGCGTACGCCGAAGTGACCGTCTATCACGCCGTCGCCGACAGCACCTTCCTGTGCGACTGGGCCGCCAACGACCACCTCGACGGCCACGACTGGTGCCCCGCCGTCCTCGAACCCGGCGACGACTACACCGTCATCGCCCTCGACGGACACGTCGAAGCCCGCTACTGCCCCGGCTGCGGCTACCAGCTCTTCGGCGTCCCCACCCTCGACCCCGCCCGCCCGCAAGTCCCGAGCGACAACCCCACCGCCGCTTGACACGTAACCGTCAACCACCCATCACCACACCGAGCCGGGAAGGGAGGAGCCGCCCGTGACCACCAGCAGCACGACTACCAGCACTGCCACGATGCCGATCGAGCCACCGAGCGGTTCCCAAGACCCGCTCCTGACTGTCCATGTCCATCGGCCTCGCGTCGATCCCGGCAAGCGCTCCAACCCCGCCTCCGGCCTCGAGCAAGCCGTAGCACGCGCCGCCTCAACCGCGGACTACGGCCAGTACACTGCGTGGCTGGACCACACCGCCTCGGCAGGGGGCTGCATCCGCCCCATCCAACTGCGCGGCGAAGCACACGTCGTGTCCGAACGCACCGGACGGATCATCTCCACCCGGCACACCGACCAGATGCCAGACGGCGTCATCTACAAAGCCTGCGGCAACCGCCGCGCCGCCGTCTGCCCTTCCTGCGCCGAGACCTACCGAGGCGACACCTACCAACTCGTGTTGGCCGGCCTCCAAGGCGGCAAAGGCATCCCCGCCACCGTCGCCCAGCACCCGTCCGCGTTCGTCACCTTCACCGCCCCCGCCTTCGGCCCCGTCCACGGCACCCGCTCGATCCGCACCCGCGACGGCCAGACCTGGACCATCAGGAACCGGCCTTGTCGACCCCGCCGCAACCCCGACCTTTGCCCGCACGGCATCGACCTGCGCTGTCACCAGACCCACCACGATGGCGAGAAGGTTCTCGGCACACCCCTGTGCCTGGACTGCTACGACCACGACCACCAGGTCGTCTGGAACGCCCTCTCAGGGGAGCTGTGGCGACGCACCATGGACCGCGCCAAAGAGATCCTGCGCGCCGAAGCCAAGAAGCACGGCGCAACGGTCAAGCTCTCCTACGGCAAGGTCGCAGAACTCCAAGCACGCGGCGTCGCCCACTTCCATGCACTCATGCGCCTCGACGGCGTCAACCCACTCGACCCCACCGTCATCGAACCGCCTGCCTGCGCCGCAACCTTCACCATGCTCGCCGACGCCGTACGCCGGGCCGCCGCCAGCACCCGGTTCCGGTCCCTGCCGCACCCCGACCGGCCCGAAGGCTGGCTCATCGAATGGGGAACCCAACTCGACCTCCGCCCCGTCCGGCTCGCCGTCGACGGCGCAATCACCGACACCGCTGTCGCCGGATACCTCGCCAAGTACGCCACCAAAGGCGCCGAAGCCACCGGGCACTCATCCGCACGGCTCACAAACGCCACCGTCAACCGGTACGCCAACCACCACACGCACGCCGGCCGACTGGTCGACGCCTGCTGGCGACTCGGACGACCCGGCTCCGACCTGGACGAAGCCGAAGCCGCCAAGAACTCCGGACGGCTGTCCTACCGGCGCTTGCAGCGCTGGGCACACATGCTCGGATTCGGCGGCCACTTCTCCACCAAGAGCCGCCAGTACTCGACCACCCTCAAGGCACTCCGCGAGGCACGGGCGAACTGGCGACGCGACCACCACCGCACCCAAGACCACACCGACGACGTCGAGACAACCCTCATCGTCGGCAACTTCACCTACGCAGGAACCGGTTGGAAGACCATCGGCGACGCGCTCCTCGCCAACACTGCCGCCGCCAAGGCCCGCGAGCACCGACGACTCGTCAAGGAACTGCTTGCCGAGAACAACGACTGACACGTAACTGTCAAAGGAGGAATGAAGTGTCTGTGCCGAAGCATCGAGATGATCGGCTGTGGAGCATCGAGGACCTGTCCGAGTTCCTCGGCGTACCGGTGCCGACTCTGTACAAGTGGCGTACGACTGGATATGGCCCGAAGGGCGTTCGCATCGGTCGATACGTGCGCTACCAGAAGGAAGTCGTGTACGGCTGGCTCAAGTCGCTTGACGGAGCGGCGTAGCTATGGCCAGACAGCCGCTACCCATCGGCACCTGGGGACAGATCCGAACGCACGAGGTGACCGACTCCAAGGGCCGCAAGGCATACCGTGCGATCGCGAATTTTCGGGACTTCAACGGTGAGATCGTGCGTGTCGAACGGCGCGGTAAGACGAGAGGTGCAGCTACGTCCAAGTTGCAGAACGCCTTGCGAGAGCGTGCAAAGATGGGCAAGGCTGGTACGTGGACACCGAACCACCGCTTCAACGAAGTAGCCGACGCCTGGGTCCAGGAGATCGATGAACTCGTCCAGGACGGATCTCGATCACCCCGGACAGTGCAGAGCTACAAGTCTGTGTTGACGAAGCACGTTCGTCCGGCACTCGGGGAACTGCGGCTGGCTGAGGTGACCACCGCTCGCGTGGACACGTTCATCCATAAGGTCAAGTCCAAGTCCGGGGTCCCAACCGCCAAGCTCTGCAGGAGCGTCACGTCCGGCGTGATGGGTCTGGCCGTTCGGAGTGGACCGCTCGACGCCAATCCGGTCCGCGAGATTCGCCGGATCGAGAGTTCACGTAGGAAGAAGCTCGCTCGATCCCTGACCGTCGAACAGATCGAGTTGTGGCTCAAGGCAGTTTCGGAGAACCCACGCGCCGTCAAGTCGGACATTCCGGACCTGAGCCTGTTCATGCTCAGTACCGGCGTTCGGATCGGGGAAGCTCTGGCACTCATTTGGGCTGACGTTGACCTGACCGCTGGAGTGGTTGATATCGACTGGACGATCGGCAGGGTGCCTGGGCAGGGACTCGTCCGGGGCCCAACTAAGTCTGAGGCCGGAGAGCGGACACTCGGTCTTCCTGATAGGGCTGTCGCGATGCTCCGTCGCCGGTTCGCAGCAGGTGTGAACCTCGATTGGCCAGTGTTCCCGAACAGCATCGGTGGATTCCGCGACCCCAACAACACGCTCCGGGATCTCCGCAAAGTACGGGCCGAGATCGAGTCGCTGGAGTGGGTCAAGTCACACAACTTCCGGAAGACGCTCGCGACCCTGCTGGACGATGCCGGCCATTCCGCACGGCAGATCGCTGACCAGCTCGGGCACAGTCGAGTCTCGATGACACAGGACGGATACCTCGGTCGGAAGATCCGCAACGCCGGTGCGGTCGAAGCCCTCAACGCCGTGCTCGGCACCGGGCCCGACGAGGAGCCGGACGGGCAAAAGGGTGGCAAAAGTGTGGGCTGAGAGGGTGGTCGTCGCGGTCATATGTGCTCTGACCTGGGCGTTTGGTAGGCCCCGTGGGACTCGAACCCACAACCCGCGGATTAAAAGTCCGCTGCTCTGCCAATTGAGCTAGAGGCCCTCAGGTGTGTGGGGAACAGTGTCGCAGGTTTGGTGGCGGGATGCTCAGTTGGGGGTTGCTTGACTACCGGGAGTGGTGGTACAGATCAGAATTCGTCCGGAGGGGCCGGGCGCTGACGATCCTGCCGCGGGGGGAACCGACGGCGGGGTGGGGGGTATTTCGTGGTGTTTCGTGCTGCGTGTGGGGCTGTGGTCCTGGCGGTGCTGGTGGTCGGGTGTGGGGCGGAGTCGGGGGGAGGTGAGCCGGCTCGGGTTGCGCAGGTTTCGCCGGTGGTGAGTACGCCGCCGCCCAGCGCACCGGCAGCGACAACGTCGACGCCGGCTGCCGAGGTCCAGACGCCGACCAAGACGGCGACCGAGCAACCGACCAACCCGGCGACCCAGAAGCCGGTGACGACGACCAAGGAGGTCGTGGAGTACAAGGTGATCGCGTTTAAGAAGAAGACGGTCACCGACGATTCGTTGCCCAAGGGCGAGAAGAAGATCCGTACGAAGGGCGTCAACGGGACGCGGCGGCTCGTGTACCGCGTCACGTACGTCGACGGCGTACAGACTGACAAGGAGCTGGTGCGGCAGGAGGTGGCGAAGGAGCCGCGGTCGCAGGTGACGGCGGTGGGGACGAAGGTGGATGAGCCGGAGCAGTCCGGTCGGTGTGATCCGAACTACTCCGGCTGCGTGCCGATCGCCACAGACGTCGACTGCTCGGGCGGGAGTGGGAACGGGCCGGAGTACGTGAGCGGTCCGATCAGGGTCATCGGTCGCGACATCTACCGGCTCGACTCCGACAACGACGGGATCGCCTGCGAGTAAGCGGGGTCAGGCGCGGGTTGCCGTCAGCGACAGGTCCAGCTCGACGGCGGGGCGTACCAGCGCGGTGGTCAGAGCGTTCCAGTTGGCGCGCCAGGTGTGGCGGTTGATCGCGCGGGACGCCTGAAGGTGGAGAGTGTCGCCGGCGTCCGTTACGGAGACGGGGACGGTCAGCGGGTGCGTCGTACCGCGAATCGTGAGGTCGCCGGCGACCTCGAACCGGTCGGCGCCCGTTGGGGTGACGCCGGTCGCCACGAACGACATCTCGGGGTACGACGCGACGCCGAAGAACTCCTGACGGAGCTGGGCGTCGCGTCGTGCGTCGCCGGTCTCGACGCTGTCCATCCGCACCTTCAACCACCCGGTCGACGCCGCCGGGTTCGTCCTGTCCACCTGGAACGCGCCCTCGGCCACGGCGAACAGACCGCGCACCTTCGGGCCGACACGGTGCGCGGCCACGAAACCGATCCGTGTCCGCGCACTGTCGAGTACGTACTGAGTCATACCGGATACGACGGAGCAGTACGGCGAAGTGTCAGGTACGACGAGGCAGTACGGCGAACTGTCAGCCGATCACGCCCGTGGTGATGCGTCGCGAGGTGATGTCGAACACGGCGTCCTCGGGTGGGGCAGCGAGGTACCCGGCGCGGGCTTCCTCGGGGAGGTACTTGTCCACGACAGCGTGCAGAACCTCGTCGGGCAGGGGACGCAACTCCGCCTCACCCTGCACGTTGACGTACCTGGCGGTGGCGCCTTCGACGGTCTGGATCGAGACGGACAGCCGGCCGGAGCCCTC
Source organism: Kribbella sp. NPDC048915 (assembly GCF_040649595.1). Taxonomy (NCBI): domain Bacteria; kingdom Bacillati; phylum Actinomycetota; class Actinomycetes; order Propionibacteriales; family Kribbellaceae; genus Kribbella; species Kribbella sp. NPDC048915. The sequence continues at coordinate 26,191 of NZ_JBEZFT010000018.1, forward strand.
CTGATGCAGGCGCGCCTTCTTCGAGCGGGAGGACGTCATCACCTGGAACCGTCGTTCGCCGGACAGATACCGGAACCAGACGGGCGTCACATGGGGCGCGCCCACCCGGGCTCGTCGACGGCCAGCACGGCCACCAACGGCTGAGCCAGGAACGACACCATCTCGTCTGAGGTCATCGTGCGGAATCCCATGGCACCCGACGATTTCAGATGCCACCGACAAGTTCCGGATTTAGGATGCGGCTACATGCTTACCTATCGGCTGACGGCGCAGGACTTGGCGGACGTTCGGTTCGCGGTGTCGCCGGTGGCCGAGATGGTGTTGTCGTTCCGGGCGCTGCGGGATCCAGGGCGGTTTCCGTTGCAACTCGGCTGGGTCCGCGCGGTGCAGACAGACCTCAAGGATCTCGACTGGGACGTACTGCGCTGGCTCGTCAACGACACTATGGGCAGCCCGGACTTCCTCACGCCGCGCCCGTCCTCGCCGCTCACCCAACTGTCGGACGAGCTCGATCTGATCGCAGCCGTCGACGAGGACACGTACGTACGCCAGATGACCGCGGTCAACGGCAAGCCTCCGACGATGACCATCGACCAGGTCGTCGAGGCCATGCGCCAGTACTGGGACGCCGTCATGGCGCCGTACTGGAGCCGCATGCGCACCCTCCTGTCCGCGGACATCAGCTACCGCGGGCACATACTCACCCAGCACGGCACCGGTGCGATGCTCAACGGGCTCGGTCCGGCGATCACGTACGAAGACGGTCTGCTCAAGGTTGACCGCGTGGCCGAGCAGAGTCGCGTCGAGGACGTCGCCGGGCGCGGGCTGGTGTTGCAGCCGACGCTGTTCGGGCCGCATGCGGTGATCCCGTTCGACCCTGGTGCGGAGCCGTTGCTCGGCTATCCCCCGCGCGGGCAGGCGAATCTGTGGTCGGTCGCCGAGCCGCCAACACGCAAGGACCTGGCGCAGTTGATCGGTACGCCGCGAGCGCACATCCTCGAACTGCTCACGCATCCGCGCACCACGACCGACCTGGCCGGTGAACTCAACGTCACCCCGTCCGCCGTCAGCCAGCAGCTCCAGCTGCTCCGGCGGACCGGGTTGGTCGAGCCGCAGCGCACCGGCAAGCAGGTCCTGTACCGCCCGACCGAGCTCGCGGCCCTCCTCACCGGCACCGCTGTCGATTGAGCTGTCAGCTATAGTCGATGGTGTCCGCGGGAGCTCAGGGAGTGGGCTGAGAGGGTGACCGATCGTCACCGACCGCCGAACCTGAATCGGGTAATTCCGGCGTAGGGAGGAAGCGATGGAATCCGTCTGGGTGAACGGTACGGCGACCGACGGGACAGTTGGCCGATCCGTGGCCGAGCTGATCGCGGAGTACTCCGACCGCAGCACGGGGATCGCGGTCGCGGTGAACCAGAACGTGCTGACCAAGGCCGAATGGGCGCAGACCACGCTCAAACCGGGTGACCGGGTCGAGATCGTCAGCGCGACGCAGGGAGGCTGACGATGGACGACCCACTGGAGCTCGGCGGGCGGACGTACACCTCCCGGCTGATCATGGGAACCGGCGGCTCGGCGAACCTCGAGGTGATGGAGGAGGCATTGATTGCCTCCGGCACCCAACTCACCACGGTCGCGATGCGCCGGCTCGGGACCGGTCACGAGGGTTCGGTTCTCGACGTACTGAAGAAGCACTCGATCGACGTGCTGCCGAACACGGCCGGCTGTCATACCGCGGCCGAGGCGGTGCTGACCGCGAAACTGGCACGTGAAGCGCTTCAAACCGACCTGATCAAGGTCGAAGTGGTCGCCGACGACCATCTGCTGCTCCCCGATCCGGTCGAGTTGCTCGACGCCGTGGACGCGCTGGTGGCCGACGGGTTCACCGTGCTGCCGTACACGAACGACGACCCGATCCTGGCCCGCCGGCTGGAGCAGGCAGGGTGTGCGGCGGTGATGCCGTTGGCCGCACCCATCGGTTCGGCGCTCGGCATCCGGAACCCGCACAACATCGCGCTGATCGCCGAAGCGGCGAACGTTCCGGTGATCGTCGACGCCGGCATCGGTACGGCGAGCGACGCCGCGCTGGCGATGGAGCTCGGCTGCGACGCGGTGATGCTCGCGACCCCGGTGACCCGCGCGGAGAAGCCCGCGCTGATGGCCGCCGCGATGCGCGACGCCGTCAGCGCCGGAAGGAACGCCCGCCTCGCCGGCCGCGTGCCGAGGCGCTGGCAGTCCGCCCTCGCCTCGTCACCCACAACCGGCTTGCCGACGTTCTGACGCCGATACCCGGTCCGCTACGGGTCAACCGGCTCCAGTGATTGATGTGTGGGTTGCGTGTCTGCTACGCGACGGGACAACCCCGCGTGTTGGGGGGTTCTTCGTCGGTATACGAGCAGAGAACCCCGGCGGGGTTGTCCGTTCGTATGAGGTTGGCCGCGTCGGCCGGCGTACGGGATGAAGTCGGGGGCTTGAACAGGTTGTGGTGGGTGTGGACAGGTTGTTGCCTGTCCAAGGTCCCGGGATGGGGCGCACGGTGCCGGGATGGGGCGCACGGTCCCGGGTGGGTGTGCACGGCCCCGGGCGGGTATGCAGGGTCCCCGGTGAGTGTGCACTGCCCCGGGCGGATATGCAGGTCCCGGGTGGGTGTGCAGGGCCCGGGAGGGTGTGCAGGGCCCCCGGGAGGGTGTGCACGGTCCCAGCGCGGGGTGCACGGTTCCGAATGGGTGTTCGCGGTCCCGATCGGAGGTCAAGGGCTCGGCTGCGGGAAGTAGCGCTCGTGCAGCGCCGTCGTACAGCGCCGTCGTACATCGCCGTCGTACAGCGTGGGCGCTGACTCGGTCACTCAGGGTAGGCCGGGTTCACACCAAACCTGCACCGCCTGCACTGCGCACCGGCGGAAATGCTCCTAGGAGAGTTTTCCGCACGACAGTGGAGGATTCTGCCCCGCCAGGCGCCGAAAACCCTCCTTAGATCAGTCAGCAGACCCCGTTGACCGCTACAACCGGCCTGCCGACGTTCTAACGCCTCCACCCGACCGCCGGCGCTTACGCCTACGACCGGCCGCGCCTACGCCGCCGGACATCCGCTACAACCGGCCCGCCAGGGTTTTGGCTTCGGTCTCGTCCAGGGTTCGGTCGAGGAGAAGTGCGGTGAGTGACAGCGGTAGTTCCTCGTCGGGCCGGAGCGCCAGCGGCTGGTCCCACGCGAGCGCGGGGCACGCGCCGATGTACTCCTCCGACCGCAGAAACCACGGCCGGATCTGATCGGGCTGCAGCAACAGCAGGCTGACGTCGTCCTGCACGAAGGCAAGCCATGGGCTGCGGGACCCGAAGGCTGCCGACAGACCACTGCCGGAAGCGCTCAGGATTGTCGTCGGCGCGGACGGCAGTCGCCAGAAGATCCCGCCGTACGCCGCGCCCTCGCGGCCGCAGGTGGCCGGGCTGTCGATCTGGATCGGGCCGTACCGCGCGGTGAGCGTGCTCTGCCAGTCCAGACGCCAGCCGCCGAACGCCAGATCGCCGACGAGGCGGCGCTTCTCGATCAGGTGGGGCCGGCCCTGGGCGTCGTACCAGGTGATGTCGTCGACGAGTTCGCGGTCCTTGACCGTCACCCCGCGGCTGCGTTGCTGGCCGTGGTTCCGCAGCAGCATCGGGCCTTGATCGCGGACGTACGTCCGGCCGCCCCAGTACGACGTCCCGTTGACGAGCGCGACCGACAGTGAGAGCCCGTAGTGATGCCGATGGTCGCCCGGGTTGACCTCGGTCAACGGATGGCCGCCGAGCGTCCGGACGGGATGCAGGTACGGCCGCGGGGCGTGCACCTGCGGCATCCGCTGCCCAAATTCGTACCGTGCGAGCAGTCCGGCCGAGCTCCCGAGCGCGAAGATGTCGCCCTGTTGCTGCCACGCGATCCCGGCGGCCGGTGCCTCCGCGGCCAGTCGCTGCTCCCGCGGCACCGGGCCGGTACTCGCCCGCACTGCCAGCCGCAGCTCTGGTACGTCGTCCGCCGCGTCGGCCGATCCCGCGATCGCCGCATGCAATCGCTGCCACGCCAACTCGCCCAGATCCCGTTGCGGCGCGCGCACAGTGGTCAGCGACGGTACGGCGAAACGCGCCAGGCCGATGTCGTCCATCCCGGTCACCGACAGATCTGCCGGTACGGCGACCCCGACCTCGTTGAGCCGCGCCAGCAACCCGAACGCGACCAGATCGTTGAACGCGACCACCGCGGTGACCTGCGCGTCGAGCACCCGTTCCACGGCGGCGTACCCGTCCTCGATCGACCGCCCGCACTCGAGCCGGACCAGGTCGAGCCCGGGAATCTCCCGCTCCGCGACGTCGAGCGCCCGGATCCGCAACGTGTTGGACGCGCTCGCCGCCGGACCGGACAGGAACGCGAGCCGCCGGTGCCCGAGGCCGACCAGGTGGTCGACGACGATCCGGACCGCGCGGCCGTAGTCGACGACCACCGACGACACCTCCGGCGGGCCCTGGCGGTTGACCAGGATGACGGGTTGGACCTGCGGGAGCAGCTCGCGCAGCCGCTCCTCGTCCATCCGCGGTGAGACCATGACGAGCGCGTCGCAGCGCCGTCGGGCCTCGATCGCGATCGCCGCCTCGGCCTCGGGGTCCTCGTCGGTCTCGGCCACCAGCACCTTGTAGCCGGCCGCCGCGGACGCGTTCGTGATCCCGCGCAGGATCTGCTGGAACAGCGGGTTGCCGAGGTCCGGCACGACCAGCGCGACCATGTTCGTGCGGCCCAGCGACAGGCTGCGGGCCAGGTCGCTCGGCCGATAGTCGAGCCGCTCGGCCGCCGCGCGCACCCGGGCGACGATCTCGGGTGCGACACTGAGCCGGCCGTTCATCACCCGGGACACGGTCGCGCGCGACACCTGCGCCGCCCGCGCGACGTCGGCGATCGTGATCGTGTCCTTCGGTCTGCGTCCCACCCCCGTATCCTCTCGCGATGGAAACCGGTTTCTCAACCCTCTGGCCGCGCATGATGGGAGCACACAGCGGACGGAGGAAGTGTGAGCAACTTGGAGTATCCGCAGGTCGCGGGCGTTGCACCGGGCAACGGCTACAGCCACGTGGTGACCGGAACCGGCCAATGGGTCGCGATCTCCGGACAGGTCGCACTGGACGAGAACGGGCAATTCGTCGGCCTCGGCGACCCCGGAGCGCAGGCCGAGCAGGTGTTCGCGAACCTGGAGCGCTGCCTGGCGACCGCCGGCGCGACGTTCGCGGACGTCGTGAAGCTGACGTACTTCGTCACCGACATCGGCCACCTGCCGGCGGTCCGGACGGTGCGCGACCGGTACATCCCGGGGCCGAAGCCCGCGAGTACGGCGGTGCAGGTCGGCGCCCTGTTCAGCCCCGACGCCCTGCTCGAGATCGAGGCCTACGCCGTCATCCAGCCGGCCTGAGCCCGACGCCGGCCGCCCGGCGAAGGCCGGAAGTCCTAACGCAACAGATCGACCGCCACCCGCGCCGCCTCGCCGATCGCGGCGTCGACGCGGGGCTGGCGGAAGTCACCACGCGCCGCGAGCGTGAGGACGGCGACCGCGAACGAAGCCCCACCAGGCAACGTCACCACGCCCGCCTCATGCCGCAGCGCACCGAACGTCCCGGTCTTCCCCGCGACCCGAACACCGTCGTACGGGAACCCGGACGCCAGCCGATGCAGGAAGATCTGCCGATGCATCGTCGCCTTCACGAACGCCGTCTGATCGGCGGACAGCAACTCCCCCGCCCACAACCGCCGCAACAGCAACGTCAGGTCGCGCGGCGTACCCGCTGACCCGTTGGCCGCCTCGTAGACCCCGGCCGGGTCGGTGCGGTCGTTGTCGGCGAGTACGGCGAGCGCCGCGTCCGCCGTGTTCGCACCCGTTCGGCGCTGGAGGTCGCGCAGGTTCCCCGCCGTACCGCGAAGGACCCAGGTACGGCGCAGTCCGAAGGACTCGATGATCGTGGCGAGCCGGCGCAGCCCGACGATGTCCAGCAACGCGTCGGCGGAGGCGTTGTCCGAGACCGTGGCCATCGACAGCGCGAGGTCCCGCAGCGACACCGTGACCGGGTCCGCGAACAGGGACAGCCCGGTCGGCCCGTCGGTCTTGTCCGCGGGATCGATCGTCACCCGTTCGCGCGGATCGAGCTCCCCCTCGTCCACCAGCCGGCAGAATCCGGCGAGCAGCGGCAGTTTGTAGACCGACGCCAGCGGAACGACGACGTCCGCGTCGTGTTCGACCGTCGCGTCGGGGTCGTCGAGCGAGACGGCATGCATCCAGCCACGGACGCCGGCGTCGTCGAAGATGCTCCGGATGCGCGCGTTCATGACGCGAGCGCCTTCGTGAGCTGGTGCATCACGTCGTTCGGCCGCAGGAACGGCGTCCGGGTCCGCGACCAAATGAGCCGGAGCCGCACCGGCAGCGGATCGTCGGCCAAGCGGTGCCGGGTGACGCCCGGCGCGCTCAGCGACGGGTCGGCGGTGATGACCACCGCCTGCCCGGCCGCGACCATCGCCAGTCCGGCGCGCTCGTCGGTCACCACGACCGTGCCGCCGTCCGGCCGGTGCAGCGCCAACGTGTCGAGGAACAGGTCCCGCGCGGCCGGCGCCTCCGCCCGCGGCCGAACCGCTACTGGCAGCCCTTTCAAGTCCCGCAGCGAGACGACCTCGCCGTCCACGATCGACGCGGGCACCAACGCCCAGGTCGGCAGCAACGACACCGGCCCGGCCTCCAGACCGTCCAGCACCGTCGGATGCTGTACGGCGGCCAACGTCAAACGGCCCGTACTGACCTGGTTGACCAGCGAACTCGTCGGCGCCGTCACCACAGTGACCCGGCTGCCGGAGATCACCGCGCCACACGCCGCGGCCACCGCCGCACCCGTCGACGTCGGCACCTCGGGCGCCAGACCGAGCCGAATCTCGGGCCCCTCCGGCTCACGGGCCAGGGCCGCCTGGCGTAGCTCCTCGATCGAGGCCAGCGCCCGCCGCGCATACGGCAGCAGGTCGGCACCGGCGGCGGTGAGCTCGACCTGACCGGCGCCGCGCTCGAACAGCTTCGCGCCGATCAGCGTCTCCAGCCGGCGCAGACCCTGCGACAGCGGCGGCTGGGTGATGCCGATGACCCGCGCGGCATCACCGAAGTGCTGCTCCTCGGCGAGCGCGACAAAGATCTGCAGATGCCGCTCGGTCAGCATGGACCCGGCTGACCTGCGGTGATACCTCCAGACAATCGCTTCATACGCAAGAGCCTATTCGACATGGCCCGCCGAACTCACCTTGACTGCCGATAACGAAAGGAGACAGCGTGAAGGTGAGCAGACGAGGAATGCTGGCGGGCGCGGCCGCGGCCGGAGCTGCCGGGGTGGCCGGCGCCGTCGGGCTGGAGGGCCGGAGCGAAGCAGCCACGGAGCCCAAGAGCCAAGCGAAGCCCAAGAGCCAAGCGAACCGGGAGCCGGTCGAACTGACCTGGTTCGGGACGCATGCCTGGCAGATCCGGTGCGGCAAGAGCATCGTGCTGACCGACCCGTGGCTGACCCGGTTCCAGACCGGGACGTTCACCCCGGAGGGCGCGGACCCGAAGTCGAAGCTGGTGATCAAGCCCGACGTGATCGACCGGCATCTGAGCACCGCCGACGCGATCCTGGTGCACCACGGCCACTACGACCACATGGCCGACGTACCGTACGTCGCGAAGAAGACGCAGGCGACTGTGCTGTGCACGGAGACGCACGCCAATGTGCTCCGCGCGATGAAGACACCGAACGAACTGCTGTCGCCGGTGCGCGGCGGCGAGTACCTGCCGTTCGAGGGCTTCACGATCGAGGTGTTTCCGTCGCTGCACTCGTGCGGCGGCAAGCGCCACACGTACGCGTACCCGGGCTACCGGTACGACGTCCCGTCGCGGCCGCGCGTGATCGAGGATCTGGTCGAGGGCGGGACGCTCGCGTACGTGATCACGATCGGCGGCCTGCGCATCCTCAGCCTCAGTACGGCGAACTTCGATCCGAACGCGCTGCGCGATCTCGAGGTCGACGTCGTGTTCGCGGCGCCGGGTGGCGAACCGGGCATCACCGATCGGCTGCTGCGGACGGTCAAAGGCGTCCGGACCGTGATCGCGACACATTGGGACGATTTCGACCAACCGCTCGACCGGCCCGGCGTCCCGTGGACCGATCTGACGCCGCTGCAGACGTCGGTCGAGAAGGCCGGCGCCGAGTTCGTCCGCATCGACCTCCGGCAGCAGATCACACTCTGACCGCCCGGGAGCTCAGGCTTTGACGCGGTAGTGGTACCGCGAGACGGTCCGGAAACCGAGGCGTTCGTACAGGGTCCGGGCGGCGAGGTTGCTCTCCAGCACACTGAGCCAGACCCACTTGGTCGTTGCCGCCTGCAACAGTCCGTGGATGATCGCGGACGCCAGGCCCTGGCGGCGGAAGCGTTCGTCGACGGCGAGGCAGTACAGCCCGGCCGTGTCGTCGACGAGCGCGAGCCGCCCCACGGCCTTCGCGGCGCCGTCGGGCCCGGGAACGGTCGCGTAGAGCGCGTTTCCGCGCCGCAGGATCTCCTCGGCGGTAGCCCGGGCGTCGTCGCCGCGCCCGTCGATGCTCCACCAGCAATCGGTCCAGGCGACGGACGGCGTGCTGGATATATTCACCTCGACTTCCGGCGCCGGCAGCTGGGCGAGGACGTCGGTGAGCAGGCCGCACTGCACCAGCGTCGGATTCCGCACCTCGTACCCGCGGGCCGCAAGCCGGTCGTCGAGGTCGCTCGGCTGCACCGCCGGCCCGATCTGGAACGACGGCCGGATGCCGTGGGCGACGTACAGGTTCTCCACATAGTCCAAGGCTTTGTCCAGGTCGAACGGCGCGCTCGCGGGCAGCACCGAGTTGGCTCGCAGGGTGACTCCGGCGTCGTGTCGCACCAGCCAGCCGTCCAGCTGGGTGAGGTGCGCGGCCTGCCAGCCCTGGTTCATCAGGGCGTCCATACGAGCTTCGGCGATCATTCCAGCAAGCGTAGAACCAGCCGAATTGAATTGCAACAGAATGGATAGTTATTCATCGATTGCGGATCGCGGCCACCGCTTCCGCGAGCAACTCGATGCCCTCCACGACGTCCCGCCGGGACAGCGATCCGTACCCGAACACCAGCCCGGACGGACCGGACCCGGCGATCCAGTACGGCGCCAGTCCGTACACCCCGAGCCCGCGCAGTAAAGCCGCGGCGCGCAGCGCTTCCTCGTCGAGATCCGGTGGCAACCAGGCGAGCACGTGCAGCCCCGCCGACACCCCGACCGGTTCGAAGTCCGGCAGCCGTACCGCAAGCCGCTCGACCAACGTGTCGCGCAACGTCCGGTACCGCGGCCGCATCCGCCGCAGGTGCCGGTCGAACTCGCCCCGCGCGACGAAGTCCGCGAACGCCAGCTGATCGAAGACCGGCGATCCGCGGTCGTCCATCAGCTTGGCCACGGCCATCGGCTCGACCAGCCACGACGGCAGGATCAGCCATCCCAGCCGCAGCCCGGGCGCCAACGTCTTGCTCGCGGTTCCGGCGTACGCGACACGATCCGGGGCGAGACCCTGCACGGCACCGACGGGCTCGCGGTCGTAGCGATACTCCGCGTCGTAGTCGTCCTCGATGACGAGCCCGCCCCACGCGACCAGCGCGGCCCGCGTCTCCGCGGAAGCCACCGCGCCGGTCGGGAACTGATGCGCCGCGGTCACCAGGACCACGTCCGCACCCGACCGCGCGAGCGCAGCCACGTCGATCCCGGTCTTCAGCACCGGTACGCCGACCACGTCGAGACCGGCGGCCCGCGCCACGTCTCGCAGGTCGTTGTCCGACGGATCCTCCGCAGCCAGCCGCCGATACCCCTGTGCCGCGAGCACCTGCAGCAGCAACCGCGAACCTTGCGCGAAGCCGTTGCAGATCAGCATGTTCTCCGGGCGGGCCGCCGTACCGCGGACCCGGTTCAGGTAGTCGGCGAGCGCGGTCCGCAGTTCGATCGTGCCGCGGCCGTCGATGTAGGCCAGGCTGCGGTACGGCGTCTCGTTGAGGACCCGGCGTACCGATCGAAGCCAGGCGGCGCGCGGGAACTGTGACACGTCGGGGCGGCTGTAGCGGAAGTCGATTCGCGGCGGGCCGTCGACCGGCTGCGGCGCGGACGTCGCCTCGACCACCGCGACGTCGGAGACCTGCGTGTACCCACCGCCGCGACTCACCAAGTACCCCTCAGCGACGAGCTGCTGGTACGCCTCGACGACCACACCACGGGACAGCCCGAGGTCCTGGGCCAGCGCCCGCGTCGACGGCATCACCGTGTCCGCGCGCAGCAATCCGGAGCGGATCCTGGTCCGGATCCCGCTCTCCAGTTGCTGATGCAGCGGCACGCCGCTGTCCCGGCGCAGCTCGACCAGAAGTTCACCGGCGCCGGAACTGGTCCTGGTTCGGCTCACAGAACTGGACCTTATCGATGGACCGCCGGGCTGTCAGGGTGATGGGCACAGCTGATTCAGCGGAGGGGAGCTGACCAGGATGACCGGATTCCTGCGCAAGGGTGACGCCGGGTACGACGAGGCGCGCACCGTCTGGAACGCGATGATCGACCGCCGGCCCGCGGTGGTCGCGCGGTGCGCCACGACCGAGGACGTCGTGGCGGCGGTCCGCTTCGGCCGCACGCAAGGCCTCGAGATCGCGGTCCGCTGCGGCGGGCACAACATCGCCGGCCTGGCGGTCCCGGAGGACGGCCTGATGATCGACCTGACCCCGATGAACGCCGTCCGCGTGGACCCGGCGACGCGGCGCGCGTGGGTCGAGGGCGGCGCAATGCTGGGCGAACTTGACAAGGCGTCGCAGGAGTACGGCCTCGCGACGACCGCTGGGAACGTCTCGCACACCGGCGTCGGCGGCCTGACCCTCGGCGGTGGGATGGGCTGGCTGGCCCGGCGTTTCGGCCTGTCGTGCGACAACGTCCTGAGCTTCGAGCTCGTGACGGCGGACGGTTCCGTCGTACGGGCGAGCGCGGACGAGAACGCGGAGTTGTACTGGGGCCTGCGCGGAGGCGGCGGCAACTTCGGGGTCGTGACGATGTTCGAGTTCCAGCTGCACCAAGTGGGAACGCGAGCGCTGACTGCCGAGTTCAGCTATCCGGTGTCGGCCGGGCTCGATGTACTGCGCGGCTGGCGGGACCTGAACGTCGAGGCACCACGGGACGCCACGTTCACCGCGTTCGTGGACGGCACCCAAGTGGTCGTCGGGTACGTGTGGGTCGGCGAGGGCGGATACGACCTGGTGCCTGCATTCCGCAAGCTCGGCCCGGTGCAGAACGAACTGGTCGACGAGACGACGTACCTGCAACTGCAGACGCGCGAGGACAACGTGCAGGGGCATCGCTTCCGGCGGTACTGGAAAGGCCATTACTTCGATGTGTTGCCCGATGAGGCAATCTCCGCGATGCTCGACAACCCCGGCGTGCCGGCCAGTCTGCAGGCGTACGGCGGTGCGATCGCCGACGTACCGGCGGACGCCACCGCGTTCAGCCGCCGCGACACGCTGTTCGAGATGGTCACCGCGTCCCGCTGGGAGAGCCCGGCCGAGGACGAGGAGCGGATCACCCGGCTGCGCGGGTACGCGGCAACGTTGGCGCCGTACGCGAGCGGGGCGTACGTGAACACGCTGAACGAGGACCCGATCAACCGCGCCTTCCCGCCCGCGACGCTGGAGCGGCTGATCGCGTTGAAGACGGCGTACGACCCGGAGAACGTCTTCCACCTGAATCAGAACATCAAGCCGCACGCGGCATGATGGAGGCGTGACCACCGAACTCACCCCGGAACTGGCCGCGACGATCGAGGAAGCGTTCGCGCGCCGGGACCGGGACAACATGGGGCCGACGATCGCCTTCTTCGAGAAGCTGCTGACCGAGCACCCCGGCAACCCGTACGTGCTCTACGAGGTCGGCGGGTCGTACGACACGGCCGGCGACGAGGAGAAGGCGATCGGGTACTACGAGCGCGCCCTGCCCGGACTGACCGGCGAGACGCGCCGCAAGTGCCTGCTGCAGTACGGCAGCACGCTGCGCAACCTCGGCCGCTTCGACGACTCGCTCGCGGTTTTCAAGGACGCCTGCGCCGAATACCCGGAATCCGACTCGCTCCGGGTGTTCAAGGCGCTCACGCTGCAGGCCTCCGGTCAGCACAACAAAGCGCTCGCGACCCTGCTGCTGGTGATCGCGGACAAGGTCGACTCCGCCGAGATCAAGCGCTACGAGGCGGCCATCCGCGGCAACGCCGACTACCTCGCCCACCTGCCCTGAAACCGACCCTGTCCTGAAAACGGCCCTGTCCTGAGAAGGCCGCCTGGGGTTTCAGCAGGCGCAGGCGACGCCGCGCGGCGCCACCAGCGGGTCGGACTCGCGCCGCTCGACGCCGTCCGCGGTCTCGATCGGCGCGCCTTCGCGGACCCAGTACTCGAAGCCGCCGATCATCTCCTTGACCGGGTAGCCGAGCCGCGCGAACGCGAGCGCCGCCTGGGTCGCGCCGTTGCACCCCGGGCCCCAGCAGTACGTGATGACCGTGGCTCCGTCCGGGACGAGCTCCGCGGCGCGCGCCGGGATGTCGCGATGCGGCAGGTGGATCGCGCCGGGCAGATGCCCCTGGTCCCAGCTCTCCTGGCTCCGGCTGTCGACCAGCACCCAGTCGGTCACGCCGGCGCCGATGTCCGCGGCGACGTCGGCCGCGTCCACCTCGACCGCGAGCCGGCCGGCGAAGTGCGCCACGGCGGCATCCGGTGCGGCGGCGGGAACCCGCAGTACGGCGGAAGTGTTCATGAACTGCCTCCTCGAGGATCGGGAGGCACCAGCGTCCGGCAGAGCGGCGACCCGACGACAGTGGCAGTAAGGACCTGGTACCTCAAAATTCAGCCACGGGTGATCCTGGCCCGCGCCCGCGCCACCTTGATCGCTTGCTTGAGCGTCTCCACGTCGTACGCCCCGTAGTGCCGCTGCCCGTTGACGAAGAACGACGGCGTACCGGACACCCCACTGATGTCCGCCGACTCGACGTCGCGCGCGATCCGGCCGGCCGCGGCATGGCGCATCACGTCCTCGTGCAACCGGTCGACGTCCAGGCCGAGCTGTTGCGCGTACTGCAGCAGATCCTTCGGCTGCAGGCGATCCTGGTTCGAGAGCAGCAGGTCGTGCATCTCCCAAAACGCTCCCTGCGCGGCCGCCGCCTCCGCCACCTCGGCGGCGATCTGCGCCCGCGGGTGGACGTCGGACAGCGGGAGATGCCGCCACACGTACCGCAGGTCGTCGTCCTGCAACAGGGCGCGAACGGTCGGCTCGGCCATCCCGCAGTACGGGCACTCGAAGTCGCCGTACTCGACCAGTGTCACCGACGCGTCCTCCGGGCCGCGGATATGGTCGACCTCGGGATCGACCGGATCGGTCAGATCGGTCAGTTGCTCCGCGTTCCCGAGCAGCGCCATCGCCCGCTTCGGCGGCGACAACCGCTTGGCGGCGGTGAACACCGTCCAGGTCAGTGCCGACGCGACGACGACCGCGGACAGCAGCCCGACCTTCGCCTCGGCCAACTGCGCGCCGTCGAACGCGATCGTGGCGATCAACAACGACACCGTGAAGCCGATGCCGGCGATGGTCCCGCTGCCGGCCACTGCGGCCCAGCCGACCCCCGGCCGGATCCGGCCCCGGCTCAGCCGGTCGACCAGGTAGGACACCGACGTCACCGCGAGCGGTTTGCCGACGACGTACCCGACCAGGATGCCGAGCGTGATCGGCGAGGTGAACGCGCGCCCGAGGAACGCCGCGTCGATCGTGACTCCGGCGTTCGCGAGGCCGAAGAGCGGGACAATCAGGTAGCTCGTCCACGGGTGGTACAGGTACTGCAGCCGCTCGTTGGGAGAGATCGTCGCGGTCAGCCCGACCGTTGCGGACCGGGCGAGCTCCGGCGTCGGCTGCTCCCGGAACAGACGGAACAGGCCGGTCGCCTCCTCCAGTTGCTCCCGCCCGGGCGAGTACGCCGGCGCGGTCAGGCCGATCGCCAGCCCGGCGACCACCGGATCGACGCCGCTGCGCAACAACGCCGCCCACATCAGGACGCCGAGGATGACGTAGAGCCAGGCTTTGCGGACCCGAAGGATCGCCAGCGTGAGCACGATGGCGAACGCCACGATCGCCGCCGCCAGCGGCATCACCGCGATGTTCTCGCTGTAGACGACCGCGATCACCACCAGCGCGAGCAGGTCGTCGACCACGAACACCGTCAGCAGGAACACCCGCACGCGGTCCGGCACGCCGCGGCCGACCAGCGCCAGCAGGCCGAGCGCGAGCGCCGTGTCGGTCGACATCGCGACACCCCAGCCGTGCGCGCCCGGTCCGCCGGCGTTGAAGGCCAGGTAGATCAGGATCGGCGCGATCATCCCGCCGATCCCGGCCAGCATCGGCAGCAAAAGCCGGCTGCGGTCCCGGAGGTCGCCCAGGTCGAACTCGCGCCGCGCCTCCAGGCCGACCACCAGGAAGAACAGCGTCATCAGGCCGTCGTTGATCCACTCCCGCAGATCCAGGCTGAGATGATCTCCCCCGAGCGCGATCGAGAAGTCGGTCCGCCACACCTCGTCGTACGTCGCCGGCGACACGTTCGCCCAGAGCAACGCGAGCACAATGGCGGCCGCGAGCACTCCCGAGCTGCCTGCCTCGGTCCGGAGGAACGACCGCAGTGGCGCTGCGATCCCACGCCGCCAATCGGTCCGGCCGCTCAACAGACCAGACAAGTCCGCCATGCCGGACACAATAACCGCGAGCCCGCTTGCGGCCGACGGTCGTCTTGGCCAGAGGGATCGCCGTGGCTCACTTACCGATCCGGGCAGTGGGGCTGCATTATTACTGTGCCGACTTTTGGTGCACTGCTGCACGACATGCCCTGGAGACCCCAGTGACTGAGCCTGAGATCGCCAACACGGCGGACATGTTTGCACGCCTGGCCGTCGACCTGCACGACGCGCCCGGTGTCGAGGAAACGGTGGACGCCGTCGTGCAGTTCGCGCTGCACGCCTTGAGTTGTTCGTACGCCGGGCTCGTGCTCTACAGCCGCGGCGCGCGAGCCGAAGTGGTTGCGGTGACCGATCCGGTCGTCGCCGAGGTCTACGACCTGCAGCTCAGCAACAACAACGGGCCGCTCGTCACAGCGCGGCAGGAACGGACCTCGGTGCTGATCGCCGACACGACCGGCGACGATCGCTGGCCGAACTGGGCGGCCGAGGTGGCGGGACTCGGGATTCGCAGCGTGCTCGACGTACCGTTGCTCACCGGTGACGCAGCGCGTCAGGTCGCCGGTGTACTCGGGCTGTACAGCCCGAAGCCGGACGCCTTCACCGCGGACGACGAGGCGGTCGCGCACATCCTGGCGCGGCATGCCTCGGTGGCGGTGGCGTCCGCGCGCAACGAGGAGACGCTGGCGCAGGCCGTCGACGCCCGGAAACTGGTCGGTCAGGCGATGGGCATCCTGATGGAGCGCTTCGACCTGGACGCCGACCGCGCGTTCGCGATTCTCAAGCGGTACTCGCAGGACTCCAACACCAAACTGCGCGACGTCGCGCAACAGTTGATCGAGACGCGCAAACTCCCGCAGTGAGAGGAATCTGACACCGTTGTCGCCCTGGCGGCACCGGAAATGCGAGGCATACTTCGAGAGGAGCCTGACGCCGGGGCTTGTGCGGCCAGTACCGCGGACCGGGTCACGTCCCGGCGTCCTGCGCCCCGTCCCCGCGCGGCGGCTCCCCGTCGATCGACCTGCTGCCCTTATGTGTTCTCGTCGGTTCGGCCACTGTCTGTGTACGCCGGGTTAGGCTGAGGCAATGGGTGAGTGGCGGCCGCTGTCCGGCCCCTCGCGGCAGGTGGCGCTGGAGATCCTGCTCGACGGGCCACTGTCGCGCGCCGAGCTGTCCCGGCGCGTCGGCCTGTCGCCCGGCAGCTTGACCCGCTTGACCAAGCCGATGGTCGAGTCGGGCCTGCTCGTCGAGGTCGAGGGTGGTCCCACCGATTCCCGCGTCGGCCGGCCGTCCCAGCCGCTCGATCTGGACGCGAACGCGCACCACTTCGTCGGCATCAAGCTCACCGGCGACTCCGCGATCGGCGTCCTGACCACGCTGCGCGCCGACGTCCTCGCGAGTGTCGAGCACCCGATTCCGGACCCGACCCCGTCCGCGGTCGCCGACCTGGTCCTCGAGATGACCGACGAACTGGCGGTCCAGGTGCCGGGCCGGACGCCGATCACCGGCCTCGGCGTCGCGATCGGCGGCCGGGTGGCGAACCGTTCCGAGGTCCGCTGGGGCCCGTACCTGAACTGGGTCGACGTCCCGTTCGGGGAGATCCTCGCCGCGCACACCGGGGTCCCGATCGTGGTCGCGAACGACCTGACCTCGCTGACCGAGGCCACGCACTGGTTCGGCGCCGGACGGAACTCGCAACGCTTCGTCCTGCTCACCGTCGGCGCCGGCATCGGGTACGGACTGGTCATGCACAACAAGATCGTCGACAGCCCGGACGTCACGCTCGGTCTGATCGGTCACTATCCGCTGATCGCCGACGGTCCGCTCTGCGATCGCGGCCATCGCGGCTGTGCGCTCAGCCTGCTGACCGTCCCGGCGATCACCTCCCAGGTCAGCGCCGCCGTCGGCCGCCCGGTCGAGTACGACGAAGCGCTCGAGCTGGCCGCGAAGGGCGACCCGGCGGCAGGTGCGGTGATCGGCCGGGCCGGGCGCGCGTTCGGCAAACTGATCGCAGCCGCCGCGAACTTCACCATGCCCGAACTCGTCGTCCTCGGCGGCGAAGGCGTCCGGCTCGCCGAGGTCGCACACGACGACCTGCTCACCGGTCTGCACGCCGACCGGCACCCGTCGGCCGCCGAACTGCCGATGGTGCTGCAACCCGCCGACTTCAGCGAATGGGCCCGCGGCGCCGCCGTGGTCGCCATCCAAACCTTCGTCCTCGGCACCGAATAACTGGGCCGGGACCATGCACACCCACCCGGGACCGTGCACCCCGTCCCGGGACCGTGCACACCCACCCGGGACCGTGCACACCCACCCGGGACCGTGCACACCCACCCGGGACCGTGCACACCCGCCTGCGACCTTGCATACCCGCCTGGAACCTTGGACAAGCAATAACCAGTGCACACCCACCACACCCTGTGCAAGCTTCCGTCCTCGGCCCGCACGACGACCGGCGCAGCCGACCTCGTACGAACGGATATCCGACGCCGTGGCGGCGTGGCGACGTGGCGGCGTGGCGGCGTGGCGGCGTGGCGGCGTGGCGGCGTGCTGCGTGCTGCGTGGCGGTGCGGTGTGGTCGTGGGGGTTTGCGGGTCTCCGCCGCACGACGGGTTCACCCACCGTGTTGTGGGTTCCGTACCCCTCACACGGGTCAGGAACCCACAACACCATGGGTCAACCCACCCCGCGGGAACGCGCGCGGTCGTCCAGCGCGGGCGCCGACTCGATCATCCGGACCCGGGTCCGGGCCCGGCGCGCATCGGTCACAAGAGCCGAATAGCCGGGCGAACTCCCGCAGCGCTCGTCCTTGTGGATGAGGGTGGTCATACCAGGGTCGTAGGCAGACATCGTCCCATCCTCCGATGATCGGTGTCGTTGCCGAAAACAACAATGACGGTATGAATCTGGTCGAGTCCCGCCACCGCCCGGCGCCCCGTGGGATCGTCACCGGACTGGCGGAGGCGGTGGTCGATCTGTCCGCCGTCCGCGAGAACGTCCGAACCTTCAGAAAACGTGTTCCGCAGCAGGTCCTGGCGGTCGTGAAGGCCGATGCCTTCGGCCACGGTGCCGTCCCGGTCGCCCGCGCCGCGGTCGAGGCCGGGGCGACCTGGCTCGGCGTAGCGCGCGCCGATGAAGCGCTTCAACTCCGCGCGGCCGGGCTGACCGTTCCGATTCTGACCTGGCTGTACGACGCGGCGGAGCTTGTCCTGCTGGGCGATCTGGACGTGGACGTGAGCGTGTCCACGGTCGCCGAACTGCAGCGCGTCGTGTCCACCCCGAACGTCCACGCGGTGCACCTGAAGCTGGACACCGGTCTGCGCCGGGCCGGCAGTGCGCCGAATCAGTGGATCGAGCTCACCCGTACGGCGGCGCACTACGAGGCGCTCGGCGCCGTCACGGTCCGCGGGATCTGGTCGCATCTCTCGCACGGCGACTCCGCCGACGCGGTGCGGAGCGAGCGGCAGCTACAGCTCCTGCGGACCGGGGTGAGCCTTGCCCGCCGCGCCGGTCTGCGGCCGAGCGTCGTCCATCTGGCCAACTCGGCCGGCGCGGTCACGCTCGATGCGGCGGGTACCGACCTGGTCCGGATCGGCGCCGGCCTGTACGGAATCGACGAGCTCGGCATCGGCCTGCGGCCGGCGATGCGGCTGATCAGCAAACTGACCCAGGTACGCCGGATCCGCGCCGGCGAAGGCGTGTCGTACGGACACGATTTCGTGGCCGATCGCGACACCACGGTCGGCCTGGTCCCGATCGGGTACGCCGACGGCGTGCCGCGAACCGCCGTACCGCAGGCGAGTGTGCTCTGCCGCGGCGTCCGGATGCCCGTGATCGGACGGATCGCGATGGACCAGTTCGTCGTCGACGCCGGTGATCACGCGGTGGAACTCGGCGAACCCGTCACGCTCTTCGGCGACGGATCGGCCGGTGAACCAACGGTCGCCGACTGGGCTGCATGGGCGGGCACCATCCCCCACGACATCTACTGCGGCATCGGGTCCCGGGTCCCGCGCCGCTACGAGGAAGGCAACCGATGAAGATCGCGGTCGTGATGGGCGGCGCGAGCGCCGAGCACAAGGTGTCGCTGGCGAGCGGACGGGGTATCGCCAAGGCGGTCGAGATCCTCGGCCACGAGGCGATCCCACTCGTGATAGATGCCCAGGGCAACTGGACGGACGGGCAGCACGAGGCGATCGAGATCCTGCAGAGCTGTGACGTGACGATCCCGGCGCTGCACGGCGCGGGCGGCGAGGACGGCCGTCTGCAAGGATTCCTCGAGCAGTTGGGCGTGCGGTACGTCGGCAGCCGGATCGCGGCCAGTGCGATCGGCCTGGACAAGAACCTGACCAAGACGATCCTCGCGGCGCACGGCATCCCGGTAACACCCGGCGTCACCTTGCGCGGCGCCGATCTCAGCGACGCCGAGGCCGCGTTGCAGAAGCTGAAGCTCGCCGAGCTGGACTTCCCGGTGTTCGTGAAGCCGGCCAACGGCGGCTCGAGTTTCGGCGTCACCCGCGCGACGGACCGGACGACGCTGCTGGCAGCGATCGCGGTCGCCGCCGAGTTCGATCCGCAGGTGCTGGTCGAGCGGGAGATGGCCGGCCGGGAGATCGATGTCGCGGTGCTGGAGTTCCCGGACGGACGGGTCGAGACCGCACCGGCACTCGAAATCCATGCCGATCCGGAGCAGCCGTTCTTCAACGCGACGGCGAAGTACGACAGCAGCGCGACGCAGTTCGTCGTACCGGCCGAGCTTGATGCCGAAGTGGCCGAGCGACTGCGGCGGACTGCACTGGACGTGTTCGAGGTACTCGGCTGTGCGGGGCTGGCTCGGGTGGACTTCTTCGTACCGCGGGACGGCATGCCGGTGGTCAACGAGGTCAACACGTTCCCCGGTTTCACCCCGGCGTCGCAGTTCCCGCGGATGTGGGCGGCGGCCGGACTGTCGTACGCCGAGGTCGTCGACACGCTGATCCGGACGGCGGTGGCCCGCGGATGACCGTGCTGCTGACCGACGAGCGGGTCACCGGCATTCCGGCGATCGAGAACGGCGAGCCGCTGGTCGAGCTGTTCACGCGGGACGTGCTGACCACGGGGCAGCAGTTCGCGCGGGAGAGTGTGGCCGATCGGCTCGCGATGGCCGACGCGTTCCTGCCGGCCGGCATTCGGCTGCACGTGGTCGAGGCACTGCGCCCGGTCGACAGCCAGCGGCAGATCTGGGACACGTACCGCGCCGAAGTGGCGCGGCTCCATCCGGGCAGCTCGGAGCGGGACCTTGACGTGTTGGCCAGCCGGTTCGTGTCGCCGATCGACGTCGCGCCGCACGTGGCCGGCGCGGCGGTCGACCTGACGCTGGTCGGCGCGCACGGACCGCTCGATCTCGGGACCCCGATCGACGCGACGCCCGAGCAGAGCAGCGGCGCCTGCTTCTTCGCGGCCACCAATATCAGCCGCGAGGCCAGGACCAATCGCGCACTGCTCGCCGACGTCCTCACCGCGGCCGGTTTGGTGAACTATCCGACCGAGTGGTGGCACTGGTCGTACGGCGATCGCTACTGGGCCTACGTGGAGCAGCGCCCGACCGCGCTCTACGGCCCGGCCTACAGCATGAGCTGACAGCTGGTGATAGGTGCTGCCTATCAGCTCATAGGCAGCATTGCTTTGACCGCGCCGGATTGGCGACGGAATGTTGTATACATGACGAGCGAGGTCGTGACCGCCGCCCCCGTCCCGGTCCCCGGGCGCGCCCAACGAGTGCGGGAGATCGCGCAGGACCTCCGCGGTCTGCGCGGTGCGCTGATACCGATCCTGCACGCCGTCCAGGACGAGCTCGGGTACGTCGACCAGCCCGACGTCGCGGTGATCGCCGACGTCTTGAACCTCTCGGTCGCCGAGGTGCACGGCGTCGTCACGTTCTACAAGGACTTCCGGCGTACGGCGGCCGGCCGGACGACTGTCGCGATCTGCCAGGCCGAGGCGTGCCGGTCGGTCGGCGCGGTCGAACTCGCGGAGCACGCGCGCCGCACGATCGGGTGCGGCTTCGGCGAGACGACGTACGACGGCCGCGTCACGCTCGAAGAGATCTACTGCTTCGGCAACTGCGCCCTCGGCCCAGCGGTCCAAGTCGCCGGCAAACTGCACGGCCGGGTCACGCCGGCTCGTCTGGACGCACTCCTCGGGGAGGCACGATGACGTCGCGCGTCTTCGTACCGCGGGACTCCGCCGCTCGCTCCGTCGGCGCGGACGATGTCGCGGAGCGCTTCGCCGCTACACCGGCCGAGGTCGTCCGGACAGGCTCGCGCGGCATGTTGTGGCTGGAGCCGCTCGTCGAGGTCGAAACCCCCGCGGGCCGCGTCGGGTACGGTCCGGTGGCGCCGGAGGAGGTCGACGGCCTGATCGCCGCGGGCCTGCTCGACGGGGCCGAGGTCGGACCGTACCTCGGTTTGGTCGAGGAGCTGCCGTGGATGAAGCGGCAGCAGCGGTTGACGTTCCGACGGGTCGGCGTGATCGATCCGCTGTCGACCGCGGACTATGTCGCGCACGGCGGGCTGGCCGGGCTGCGTACGGCGCTCGCGATGCCGCCCGGTGACGTGGTCGAGACGGTCGTCGAGTCCGGGTTGCGCGGCCGCGGTGGCGCCGGGTTCCCGACCGGGATCAAGTGGCGGACGGTGCTCAACGCCGACGCCGACCTCAAGTTCGTCTGCTGCAACGCCGACGAAGGTGACTCGGGGACGTACGCGGACCGGATGCTGATCGAGGGCGATCCGTTCACGCTGATCGAGGGCATGACGATCGCGGCGTACGCCGTCGGCGCCGCGGAAGGGTACGTCTATCTGCGCTCGGAGTACCCCGATGCCGTGGCGACGCTGACGGCGGCGATCTCCCGCGCACGCGAGGAGGGCTGGTTGGGGCCGGACGTCCTTGGCTCAGGGTTCGGCTTCGACCTGCACGTCCGGGTCGGCGCGGGTGCGTACATCTGCGGCGAGGAAACATCGATGCTCGAAAGCCTGGAAGGCAAGCGCGGCATGGTCCGCGCGAAGCCTCCGATCCCTGCACTGGAAGGGCTTTTCGGGCGGCCGACGGTGGTCAACAACGTGTTGTCGTTGGCAACGGTTCCGGTGATCCTCGCGGACGGCGCGGCGGCATACGCGGCGTACGGGACGGGCCGGTCGCTCGGCACCAGCGTGTTCCAGCTCGGCGGGAACGTGGCGCGCGGCGGGATCGTCGAGACCGCGTTCGGCATCACGCTCGGCGAGCTGGTGAACGATTTCGGCGGCGGTACGGCGTCCGGACGTCCGGTGCGGGCCGTTCAGGTGGGCGGCCCGCTCGGGGCGTACCTGCCGGTCGACCAGTTCGAGCTGCCGATGGACTACGAGGCCTTCGCGGCGGCCGGCGCGATGGTCGGGCACGGCGGGATCGTGGTGTTCGACGAGACCGTGGACATGGCCGCGATGGCGCGGTTCGCGTTCGAGTTCTGCGCGGCCGAGTCGTGCGGCAAGTGCACGCCGTGCCGGGTCGGCGCGGTCCGCGGTGTGGAGACCGTGGACCGGATCCTGAACAGCACAGGCGGCGAAGACAGACAGCAGAATCTGGTCCTGCTCGAGGACCTGTGCGAACTGATGACCGACGGCTCGCTGTGCGCGATGGGCGGGCTGACCCCGATGCCGGTACGCAGTGCCGTCCGCCACTTCGGAGAGGACTTCCAGGCATGAACGAGCGAAGCGAGTTCATCATCCAACACTGCCCGGTCTGCGCCTCAGTCGCGCCCGGAGCGAAGCGAGGACGCGAATGAGCTTGTTGAAGGAGCCTGATTTCGGTACGCCGGCGCGCCCGGGCGCGGCGACGGTCGGGCTGACCGTCGACGGGGTCGCGGTGCAGGTGCCGCCGGGGACCTCGGTGCTGCGGGCGGCGAAGGAAGCCGGCGTCGACGTCCCGAAGCTGTGCGCGACCGACAACCTGGAAGCGTTCGGGTCGTGCCGGTTGTGCGTGGTCGAGATCGACGGCGTCCGCGGTACCCCGGCCTCCTGTACGACGCCGGTCGCGGACGGGATGGTGGTCCGGACGCAGAACGAGCGGCTCGGGAAACTCCGCCGCGGTGTGATGGAGCTGTACATCTCCGACCACCCGCTCGACTGCCTCACCTGCTCGGCGAACGGCGACTGCGAACTGCAGGACATGGCCGGTGTCACCGGGTTGCGCGAGGTCCGGTACGGCTCCGGGGTCGAAGCCGGCGCGAACCACATGCACCTGCCGACCGACTCCTCCAACCCGTACTTCGACTTCGAGGCGTCCAAGTGCATCGCGTGTTCGCGGTGCGTGCGGGCCTGCGACGAGGTGCAGGGCACGCTCGCGCTGACGATCGAGGGCCGCGGGTTCGACTCCAAGGTCGCGGCCGGTGCCGGGGTGTCGTTCTTCGAGTCCGACTGTGTTTCCTGCGGCGCCTGCGTCCAGGCCTGCCCGACGGCGACCTTGCAGGAGAAGTCGGTGGTCGAGCTCGGAATGCCGACGCGGACCGTGCTGACGACCTGTGCGTACTGCGGTGTCGGGTGCTCGTTCAAGGCCGAGTTGCGCGGTGACGAGTTGGTGCGGATGGTGCCGTACAAGAACGGCGGTGCGAACGAGGGGCACTCGTGTGTGAAGGGCCGGTTCGCGTTCGGGTACGCGTCGCACCCGGATCGGGTGCTCGAGCCGATGGTCCGGAACACGATTTCGGAACCGTGGCGGAAAGTTTCCTGGGACGAGGCGATCTCGTTCACCGCGCGCCGGCTGCGCGAGATCCAGGCCGCGCACGGCCAGGGTTCGATCGGGGCGATCACGTCGTCGCGGACCACGAACGAAGAGGTGTACGCGGTCCAGAAGATGGTCCGCGCGGTGTTCGGCAACAACAACGTCGACACCTGTGCCCGGGTCTGCCACTCGCCGACCGGGTACGGGCTGAAGCAGACCTTCGGGGAATCGGCCGGAACACAGGATTTCCGATCCGTCGACTCCTCGGACGTGATCCTGCTGATCGGGTCGAACCCGACCGACGCGCACCCGGTCTTCGGGTCCCGGATGAAGCAGCGAATCCGCCAGGGCGCGAAGCTGATCGTGATCGATCCGCGGCGGATCGACCTGGTCCGGACGCCGCACGTCGAGGCGGCGTACCACCTCGAACTGGCCCCGGGGACGAACGTCGCGATCATCAACGCGCTCGCGCACGTCGTGGTCACCGAAGGCCTGGTGGACAACGATTTCGTCGCGAGCCGCTGCGAGGACTTCGAGGCCTGGGCCGAGTTCATCGCCCGGCCGGAACACAGTCCGGAATCAGTTTCGGAAATTTCCGGCGTACCGGCGGAAAGGATCCGCGAAGCCGCCCGGCTGTACGCCACCGGTGGAAACGCCGCGATCTACTACGGTCTCGGCGTCACCGAGCACAGCCAGGGCTCGACGATGGTGATGGGGATGGCCAACCTCGCGATGGCCACCGGCAACATCGGCCGCCCCGGCGTCGGCGTGAACCCGATGCGCGGGCAGAACAACGTGCAGGGTTCGTGCGACATGGGTTCGTTCCCGCACGAGCTGCCCGGGTACCGGCACGTGTCCGACGACGACGTCCGCGACATCTACGAGAAGCTGTGGGGTACGCCGATCCTCGACGAGCCCGGGCTGCGGATCCCGAACATGTTCGACGCGGCGATCGACGGCTCGTTCAAGGCGCTGTTCGTGCAGGGCGAGGACATCGCGCAGTCCGATCCGAACACGCAGCACGTCTTCGCGGCGCTCGGTGCACTGGAACTGCTCGTCGTCCAGGACCTGTTCGTCAACGAGACCGCCAAGTTCGCTCACGTGCTGCTACCGGGGACGTCGTTCCTGGAGAAGGACGGCACCTTCACCAACGCCGAACGGCGGATCAACCGGGTCCGGCCGATCATGGCGCCGCGGACCGGCAAGCAGGAATGGGAGATCATCTGCGAGATCTCGCAGGCGATGGGCTACCCGATGCACTACGACTCGGCGGCGCAGATCATGGACGAGATCGCGCTCACCACGCCGACGTTCGCCGGCGTGTCGTTCGCGAAACTCGACGAGCTCGGGTCGATCCAGTGGCCGTGCAACGTCGAGCACCCGTCCGGGACGCCGATCATGCACTCCGACGAATTCACCCGCGGCAAGGGGCGGTTCATGGAGACCGTGTACGTCCCGACGTCGGAGCGCTCGACGCGGAAGTTCCCGCTGATCCTGACCACCGGGCGAATTCTGTCGCAGTACAACGTCGGCGCGCAGACCCGCCGTACGGCGAACGTCGCGTGGCACGCCGAGGACGTGCTGGAGATCCACCCGCACGACGCCGAGGTGCGCGGCATCTCGGACCGGGACATGGTCGCGTTGTCGAGCCGGGTCGGGCGGACCGAGCTGCGGGCGAAGATCTCGGACCGGATGCCGGTCGGCGTCTGTTACACGACGTTCCACCATCCGGTCAGCGGCGCGAACGTGGTCACCACCGACAACTCCGACTGGGCCACCAACTGTCCCGAGTACAAGGTCACCGCGGTGCAGGTCGATCTGATCCCCGAGACCGTCGCCGACGGTGCTGCACAGGAGCCGGTCATTGCCGGGAGCAACCGATGAGCGGCGGCGTCCCGCCGTACGTGCGGCTGGCGAACGAGATCGCGCGGCAGTTCGCCCACCGTGCGCCGGACGACGCCGCCACCGCCATCGCCAACCACGTGAAGGCGGTCTGGGACCCCCGGATGAAGCGGGCGCTGATCGCCCATGTGGACGCCGGCGCGACCGACCTGGACCCGGCCGCGGCGCTGGCCGCGCGGAAGCTCCAGGCCTCCTCGTGACGCCCAGCCAGGCGTCCGGGGAGCGGGATGTGTTCGACAACCCGGAGTGGGTCGGCGAGGCTGGGCCTGTGCAGGACGGCCCCGGGAAAGTTCCGACCGCCGGCCACCTCCGGGCGCGACGAGACGCGATGCCGTGGGACGTGGCCCGGCGGCTGGCGCACGCCGCGGCGGTGCCCGGGACGGTGGTGACGCGCACGCTGCACGAGGCGGACGGGTGCGTGCTCGCGACTCCGTTGGTGTCGTCGGTGACGGTACCGCCGGTGGACCGGGCCGCAATGGACGGGTACGCCGTACGCGGTCACGGACCGTGGCGGGTGGTCGGGCATGTCGAGGCTCAGCGGGCGGATGCCGGTGCGCTGGAGGACGGGCAGGCGGTGGGCATCGTCACAGGTGCCGCGGTGCCTGCCGGTGCTACGTCGGTCCTGCGGTCCGAGGACGCTGTCCTGACGGACTCTGTGTTGGAGGGACCAGCTGGGGAGGGACGGCACATTCGGCGGGCCGGCGAGGAGTGCCGGCCGGGCGAGCAACTGCTGCCTGCCGGGGTGGTGGTCGGTCCGGCCGTGCTCGGGCTGGCTGCGACGGTCGGTCTGAACCGCCTGACCGTGATCCCGCCGCCTACGGTCGCCGCTCTGGTCACCGGCGACGAACTCGTGCACCGTGGCCCGTCGGCGCCGGGCCGGGTCCGCGACGCCATCGGGCCGATGCTGCCCGGGCTTGTTCGTCGCGCGGGCGCCTCGGCTCGGGCGGTGCGGCAGCTGCCGGATTCGCGCTCGGAGTTGATGGATGCGTTGCGGTCGGAGACGAAGGCCGAGCTGGTGCTGGTGTCCGGGTCGTCGGCGTCCGGTCCGGCTGATCACTTGCGGCCTGCTCTGACCGCGCTGGGTGCGGAGTTGATCGTCGACGGCGTCGCCTGCCGGCCGGGTCATCCGCAGGCGCTCGCACAGTTGCCGGACGGACGTCTGGTGCTCGGGCTGCCCGGCAATCCGTTCGCCGCGCTGGTCGCGTTTCTGACGTTAGGCGTGCCCGTGCTGTTGCGCATGCGCGGGCTTCCGCTCGGCGATCTCCCGCAGATCGTCGTACCCGGCGGTGTCGAGTGCCATCCGCACGACACCCGCCTCGTTCCCATCCGCCGTACCGCCCACGGCGCCGTACCCGTCGGCCACGGCGGCGCCGCCATGCTCCGCGGCCCAGCCGCCGCCGACGCCCTGGCCGTCGTAGCCCCCGGCCCGTCCGAAGCCATCGCCGCCCGCCTGCTCCCCCTCGATCCCGGGGCCGTGCCATGGGGCGGCTGATCGCGCGGCGGCCGGTGGTTCGGCTGACGCCGGCCGGGTCACGTTCGCGGCCGGACTCGATCGCGGTCGAGGAGCCGCTGGAGCTGCGGGTCGACGGGAAGCCGCTCGCGGTGACCATGCGGACGCCCGGGCACGACGTCGAGCTCGCGCACGGGTTCCTGCACACCGAGGGCGTGATCGGCAGCATCGACGACATCCGCGACGCGCGGTACTGCGACTCCCGCGACGACGAGGGCCGCAACACCTACAACGTGCTCGATCTCGGACTCGCACCCGGCGTTCCCGCGCCGGTGACCGGCGTCGAGCGCAACTTCTACACGACGTCGTCCTGCGGCGTCTGCGGCAAGGCCTCGCTGGACGCCGTACGCACGAAGACCCGCTACTCCCCCGCGGACGACGACGTCACCGTGCCGTACGACGTACTCGCCGGACTGCCCGACGCGCTGCGGGCGCGGCAGCAGGTGTTCGACCGTACGGGCGGCCTGCACGCAGCGGGCCTGTTCACACCGGCCGGCGACCTGCTCGCGGTCCGCGAGGACGTCGGCCGCCACAACGCCGTCGACAAAGTCATCGGCTGGGCCCTCCTCAACGGCCGCATCCCCGCCCGCGGCCTGATCCTGATCGTCTCCGGCCGCACGTCCTTCGAGCTCGCCCAGAAGGCAGTCATGGCCGGCATCCCCATCCTCGGCGCCGTCTCCGCCCCCAGCTCTCTCGCCATCGACCTCGCCACCGAATCCGGCCTCACCCTCGCCGGCTTCATCCGCAACGGCGCCATGAACCTCTACAGCCGCACCGACCGGATCAACCTCGAGTCCGCGAAGGTCAGTACGACGTTGGCATGAACCATTGCCCACGCCGGTACCCACGCTACGAGGGGAATCCTCCACCGTCGTGCGGAAACCGTCAGGAGGCTTCGCTGGTTTGGGTGGGGGTGTTGCCTGACCAGAGGGTGGTGGCGGTGCCGGCGGTGAGGTGCTGTTCGTAGACGGCCACCTTGTGGGTGATGACGTCCAGGCACTCGGTGAGGTCTTCGATCTGGGCGCGGACGTGGGCCTGGTGGCTCTTCAGCAGCGCCAGGCGGTCGGCCTCGTTGCCGGGGCCTTGGCGGACCAATCCGGTGTAGCGGCGGATGGTGTCGAGGGGCATGCCGGACGAGCGGAACTTGATGCACATGTTCAGCCAGTCGACGTCGTCCTCGGAGTAGACCCGGCGGCCGCTCGATTCGCGGCGTACCGGGTCCGCCAGCAGGCCTTCGCGTTCGTAGAAGCGCAGCGCGTGCACGCTCAACCCGGTGCGTTCGGCCACCTGCCCGATGCTCAGTCCACCCATGATCCGCACTGTAGCTCGGGACTAGATCAAGGGCTTGAGCGCGGACAGTGCCTGCTCCACGTCGGTACGGGTTGTGTAGATGTGGAACGACACCCGCAGCTTGCCGTCGCGGACCGCGGCGCGGATGCCCGCCGCCTCGAAGGCTTGCTGGGCGCCGGGCAGGCTGGTACTGACGATCGCGCTGTTCGACGGCTCCAGCCCCAACCCGGTACGGAACTCGTTGGCGAGCGCGACGTTGTGCCGGTTGATCGTCTCGACGCCGATCCGCTCGACGAGTTCGAGCGC
The DNA here is from genome assembly GCF_040649595.1 of Kribbella sp. NPDC048915. Lineage (NCBI taxonomy): Bacteria > Bacillati > Actinomycetota > Actinomycetes > Propionibacteriales > Kribbellaceae > Kribbella > Kribbella sp. NPDC048915. The sequence goes on from NZ_JBEZFT010000018.1 coordinate 54,728, forward strand.
CGGTGCCGCGCCGACGAAGCTGAACCAGGCCGGCGACTGATCGAATCGCCGGGCACGCGGCGCCAGGTCCATCACCGGCCCGTAGTACGACCCGTGGACGTCGCGCGCGGCATACCACCCGGCGGCGGACGGACGGCAGCGTTCCTGCAGTCGCGGCGACAGGTACCCGAACGTCGCACCGCGCGGCGCCATCAGCCACTTGTAGCTGTGCGCAACCAACGCGTCGACGCCGTCGACGGTGATCGGATGCCACCCGACGGCCTGGGTCGCGTCGATCACCAGCAACGCACCGATCTGCTTGCTCGCAGCAACAACTGCGGCCAGGTCGAGGACAGTACCGGTCGACGACTGCACGGCACTCACCGCGACCAGATCGATCCCGGGCGTGATCGCCTCGACCAGCTGCGCGGACGGTACGGCGACCACCTGGACGTCACGGTCTGCGTGGACCTGCCACGGGAACACGTTCGACGTGAACTCGACGTCGTCGGTCAGGACCTTCGCACCGTCCGGCAACGACTCCGCGATCGGAGCGAGTGCGGCGGAGACCGTACTGCCGACGTACACGTCCTCGGAGTCCGCGCCGACCAGTCGCGCGAACGACTCCCGCGCCCGGGTCGTCGACTCGTCCCACGGCTCCCAGCTCGTCGCACCGACGCGCCAGTCCGCGAGCGCCGCCTGCAGCGCGTCCCAGGCCGGCTTCGGCGGCAGACCGTACGACGCGGTGTTCAGCCAGCCCGGCTCGGGATCCCACAGCGCTGCGATGTCCATGCGCCAACCCTAGGCCGCACCAACCCCGGTAAAGGGCTTGACCTAGACAAAGCTCTAGCTCCTAGCGTTCCGCGCAACGAACCTAAGGAGCTGCACACCATGCGCTATCGGACACTCGGCGGAACCGGGATCGAGGTCAGCACCCACTGCCTCGGCGCGATGATGTTCGGCGCGGTCGGCAACCCCGATCACGACGACTGCATCCGGATCGTCCACCACGCCCTCGACCGGGGCATCAACTTCGTCGACACCGCGGACATGTACTCCGCGGGTGAGTCCGAGACGATCGTGGGCAAGGCGCTGAAGGGGCGCCGCGACGACGTGGTCCTCGCGACCAAGGTGCACTTCCCGTTCACCGAGGGACGCAACCGGAGCGGCAACTCGCGGCGCTGGATCACCCGCGCGGTCAAGGACAGTTTGCGGCGCCTGGACACCGATTGGATCGATCTCTACCAGATCCACCGGCCGGACCACACGACCGATATCGAGGAGACGCTGTGGGTGCTGAGTGATCTGGTCAGCGCGGGCAAGATCCGCGCGTTCGGCTGCTCGGCCTTCCCCGCGGAGGACATCGTCGAGGCGTACCACGTGTCCGATCGGCGCGGGTACGGGCGATTTCGGACGAACCAGCCGCCGTACTCGATGATGGCGCGCGGCATCGAGGGTTCGGTGTTGCCGACCTGCCGCCGGCTCGGGATGGGCGTGCTGACCTACAGCCCGCTGGCGTTCGGCTTCCTGTCCGGGAAGATCCGCAAGAATCAGCCGTTGGAGGGGTCCGCCCGGGCCGCGCTCGCCCCCGACCGGTTCGACCCGGCGGTACCCGCGAACGCGGCGAAGTACGACGCTGTCGAGCAGCTGATCGAGGTTGCCGACGGCATCGGTGTGTCGCTCCCGGAACTGGCACTGGCCTTCGTCACCACGCATCCCGCGGTCACGTCGGTCATCGCAGGTCCACGCACGATGGAGCAGCTCGAGGGTCTGCTCAAGGCCGCCGACCTCACCCTCGACGACAAGACCCTGGACCGGATCGACGAGATCGTCCCGCCCGGCACCGACCGCTACCGAGCCGACGCCGCCTGGCAACCGCACGCCCTCACCGACATCTCCGAACGCCGCCGCCCCCTGACCGAGCGCTGACCCACCGCTGACCCACCGCTGACCCCGCCGCTGACCGACCGTTGCCGCTGCGACCGCGCCGGCAGGTCGTAGGCTGAGGGGAGGACTAACGGCGGGAGGGTCATGACGGGGACGACTCCATGGCTGTGACGATGCGGGATGTTGCGCGGGAGGCGGGGGTCTCCCCGAAGACGGTCTCGAACGTGATGAACGGCTACCCGTACATCCGCGAAGAGACCCGCAGCAAGGTGCTGGCCGCGATCGACGCACTCGGCTACCGGATGAACCTGTCCGCGCGGAACCTGAAGTCCGGCCGCACCGGTGTGATCGCGCTCGCCGTCCCCGAGCTGAGCAATCCGTACTTCGCCGAACTCGCCGACGCCGCGATCGCCGCCGCCGGCGAGCACGGCCTGACCGTCATGATCGAGACCACCGGCGCGGACCGCGAGCGGGAGCTGACCGCGCTGGCCCGGCCCCGCGGCCACCTGGTCGACGGACTGCTTTACAGCCCGCTCGGCCTCGGTCCCGAGGACGTCGACCAGCTGCGCACGCACACGCCGATGGTGCTGCTGGGCGAGCGGATCTTCCACGGTCCGGTCGACCACGTGATGATCGACAACGTCGACGGGACGAAGGCCGTCGTACGGCATCTGCTCGACCAGGGCCGGCGGCGGATCGCGGTGATCGGCATCCGCCCGGGCGAGGACGTCGGCACGGCGGCGATCCGGTACGGCGCGTACGCCGAGGCGCTGGCGGAGTACGGCGTACCGGTCCCGGAGAAACTGGCCGTGACCGGCGGGAAGTGGCATCGCTCGAGCGGCGCCGAGGCGATGGAGGAGCTGCTCGCGCTGGGCGAACCGTTCGACGCGGTGTTCGCGCTGAACGACACGCTGGCGCTCGGCGCGATCCGCGCACTCACGGCGCACGGGGTGCGGATCCCGGACGACGTCGCGGTGGCGGGCTTCGACAACATCGACGAGGCCAGCTACAGCAGCCCTACCCTGACCACGGTCGACCCGGACCGCGTGCACATCGCCCGCACCGCCGTGGACCTGCTGGTCGAGCGGATGAACGGCGACGTCTCCGAACACCGCGAAATCGTCTCGCCGTACACCCTCCACACCAGGGAATCCACCCTCGGCCCAGCCTGACCCCAGGCCGGCAAGTTGTCGGCTCATGGGCGGCGCGGACGCCCATCACTCACCAACCGCGACTCGCGATCGACTCTCCCGCTCAAAGCCGGCGTTCGCGGCCGCCGCAGCCTGGGTTAGTGAGTGGTGCAGGTCCGCCCGGGCGCGGTGCTGCCGGGCAGTGCGCCCGGTTGTCCGGAGCCGGTCAGGCTCGGGCTGAGGTCTTGACGTTCCCGGAGGCCGCGGGCATCCTCTCTACACCGATGTAGTACATCGGTGTAGATCGGTGCTCCACCCCGCCTGGAGGACAGATGCCCGCTGATTTCCCACCCTCCCGTCCCCGGCGTCGAGCAGTACTTGGTGGCCTGCTCGGCGCGCTCACGCTGACCGGCTGCGGCGCCCTCGGCGCGCTCGGCGGCAAACCGAAAGTGCGCGAATGGAACCTGTTCGGCGGCGGTGACGGCGCTCGCCTGCTGCAGATCCACGAGCAGTACGTCGCCGAACACCCGGACGTCGCGTTCGAGGCGCACACGCTGGCCTGGGGCCCACCGTTCTACACGAAGCTCGCGATGTCCGCGGCCGGCGGCCGAGCGCCCGAGGTGGCGACCCTGCACCTGTCCCGGCTGAAGGGATTCAGCCCGACGACGATGCTCGACCCGATCCCGCTGGACCTGCTGTCCGACGCCGGCGTGACCGAGTCCGACTTCCTGAAGTCGTCCTGGGACCGCGCGGTCGTCGACGGCAAGTTGTACGCCGTACCGCTCGACACGCACCCGTTCGTCCTCTACTACAACACCGAGATCTGTCAGCAGGCCGGGCTGCTCGAGCCGGACGGGCGGATCAAGACCGTCAAGGGCGTCGACGCGTTCCTCGACATGCTGCGTGCGGTCAAGGACGTCACCGGCAAGTTCGGCGCATCGGTCGAGACCACGAACCCGTGGCGGTTGTGGTGGACGCTGTACGGGCAGCTCGAAGGCGAGTTCTTCGACGAGTCCGGCACCCGGCTGGTCCTCGACGACGCCAAGGCGCTGGAAGCGCTGAACCTGATGGCGAAAATGGCCGCCGACGGCCTCACCCCGAGGTCGTCGAACTACTCGGCCCTGGTCGCGCAGTTCAGCAACGGCGACGCCGGCCTGAGTTTCAACGGTGAGTGGGAAGTCACGACGTACCAGACCGCGAAGATGCCGTTCAGCATGGCGCCGTTCCCGGTCGTGTACGACGTCCCCAAGTACGCCGGTGACGCGCACACGTTCGTGCTGCCGCACCAGAACCACCGGAACGAGGACGACACGTTGGCGACCGTCGAGTACATCGCCTGGATGCTGAAGCACAGCGCGGACTGGGCCGCCGGCGGCCACGTCCCGGCGTACCAGCCGGTGGTGCAGAGCGAGGAGTACCTGAGCCTCAAGCCGCAGGCCGAGTACCGCAGCGTCGCACCGGACGTGCTGTTCGATCCGGACGCCTGGTTCAGCGGTTCGGGCGCGCAGTTGCAGAACGAAGCCGGCGCGGCGTTCAGCGGCGTCTACTCCGGCCAGGCGACGCCGCAGGCGGCGCTCGCGCAGTTCAAGGCCGCCACCCAGAAGCTTCTCGACACCCCGTCCCCGGTCTGAGGAGGTCGATCATGGCCGTTGAAACACCACCTCGAATCACCGAAACAAAGCCGTCGACCGCCGTGCAGCCGGGCACCGGGCAGCCGTGGCAGGAGCGGTGGGGCGGGCTGTTCTTCGTGGCGCCGTTCCTGCTGCTGTTCGCACTGTTCATGCTCTGGCCGACCGTGTCCGGGCTCTGGAACAGCTTCTTCAACACCAGCCTGGCCGGCGTCAAACAGGAGTTCCTCGGTCTGCAGAACTGGCGGGACCTGTTCGGCGACCCGGCCGTCTGGTCCTCGCTGAAGAACACGCTCGTGTTCACGGCGATGAGTACGCCGCCGCTGGTCGTGATCGCGCTCGTGATGGCGCTGCTCGCCAACCGCCGGGGCGTCTTCGGCTGGCTGCTGCGGTTCGCGTACTTCGCGCCGTTTGTGCTGCCCGCGACCGTCGTCACCCTGATCTGGGTGTGGATCTACCAGCCCGGCTTCGGCCTGGTGAACGGGCTGCTGACGGCCGGCGGGTTCGCCGAGATCGACTGGCTGAACACCGAGAACCGGGCCATGCTCGCGGTGGTGATCACGACCGTCTGGTGGACGATCGGGTTCAACTTCCTGCTCTACCTGGCCGCGCTGCAAGGCATTCCCCAGCAGGTCTACGAGGCGGCCGCGATCGACGGCGTGAACGGCCGGCAGCAACTGTTCCGGATCACGCTGCCGCTGCTCAGCCGGACGACCGGTCTGATCGTCGTCCTGCAGCTCGTGGCCTCGCTGAAGATTTTCGACCAGATCTACCTGATGACCAACGGCGGCCCGAACTACGCCACCCGGCCGATCATCCAGTACATCTACGAGTCCGGCTTCACCAGTTACCGGATCGGCTACGCGTCGGCGATCTCGTACCTGTTCTTCGCGATCATCGTGATCGTCGCGGTGGCGCAGTTCAGACTGTTCAGCGGCCGAGGGGAGTCGGAATGACCACGATGACGTTGCCCGCGACCGCACAGTCACCGCGTCCGTCGCGCTGGACGTTCCCGAAGGCGGCGAGTGCCGTCGGGGCGATCATGCTCGCGATCGTCTGGCTGGTTCCGTTGCTCTGGGCCCTCGACACATCGTTGAAGCCAGAGCCGGAGACGACCCGGGCGCCGATCACCTGGTTGCCTGAGGCACCGACTGTCGACGCCTACCGGAGCGTGATCGGACAGGGCGATCTGATCCGCTGGTTCCTCAACAGCACGGTGGTCGCAATTCTCGTGACTGCACTGACGCTGGTCGTCTCGGTACTCGCGGCGTACGGCTTCTCGCGGACGACCTTCCCCGGGCGGAAGGTCCTGTTCGGGCTGATCATCGCCGGCATCCTGGTGCCGCCGCAGGTGCTGATCGTGCCGCTGTTCCAGGAGATGACCAGCCTCGGCCTGGTCGACACGTACTGGGGGATCGTGCTACCGCAGGTGGTCGCGCCGGTGATGGTGTTCGTCCTGAAGAAGTTCTTCGACGGCATCTCCCGCGACTACGAGGACGCCGCCCGGGTCGACGGTGCGACCCGCTGGCGGATCGTCTGGAGCGTGATGGTGCCGATGTCGCGGCCGATCCTCGTTGCCGTCGGCATCTTCACCTTCATCGGGGCCTGGAACAACTTCCTCTGGCCCTTCATCGTGACCACCGACCCGTCAATGATGACGATCCCGGTCGGCCTCGCCAACGTGCAGGGGTCGTACGGCCTGCGCTACGCCCAGATCATGGCCTCCGCGGTCCTGGGCGGCCTTCCCCTGCTGATCGTCTACGCCTTGTTCCAGCGCCACGTCGTCCGCGGTGTCGGCGACGCCGGGATCAAGGGTTAGACATCGCGCCTGATCCACTGCGACAGAACCACTGCGCCCGGAACACATGACAGGAGCAACCTGGTGCCCACTGCCAACGTCACCATCGACCCGGCGTTCACGATCGCGCCCGTGAACCGCCGGACCTTCGGAACCTTCGTCGAGCACATGGGCCGGTGTGTCTACACCGGTATCTACGAGCCCGGCCATGCCACCGCAGACGAGGACGGTTTCCGCAAGGACGTCCTCGAACTGACCCGTGAGCTGGGAGTTTCCGTGGTCCGGTATCCCGGCGGAAACTTCGTTTCCGGCTACCGCTGGGAGGACAGCGTCGGCCCGCGCGAGTCCCGGCCGCGGCGGCTCGACCTCGCCTGGCACAGCGTCGAGACCAACGAGTTCGGACTGGACGAGTTCAGCCGCTGGTGCAGCAAGGCCGGCGTCGAGCCGATGATGGCGCTCAACCTCGGCACGCGGGGCGTCCAGGAAGCGCTCGATCTGCTCGAGTACGCCAACCACCCCGGCGGTACAGCGTTGTCCGACCTGCGCGAGCAGCACGGCGCGTCGCCGTACGGGATCAGACTGTGGTGTCTGGGCAACGAGCTCGACGGGCCGTGGCAGGTCGGCCACAAGACGCCGACGGAGTACGGGCGGCTCGCGGCCGAGACCGCGCGGGCGATGCGGATGATCGAGAAGGATCTCGAGCTCGTCGCCTGCGGTTCGTCGTCGTCCCGGATGCCGCTGTTCGGTACCTGGGAGCGGGACGTGCTGCGGGAGACGTACGAGTTCGTGGACTACATTTCCTGCCACGCGTACTACGGCAACGACGACGGCGACACCGCCTCGTTCCTGGCGTCCGCGGTGAACATGGACCACTTCATCGACTCGGTCGTGGCGACGGCCGACCATGTCGGCGCGGAGCTCAAGAGCAGCAAGAAGATCAGCATCTCGTTCGACGAGTGGAACGTCTGGTACGGCGCACGCTCCCGCCGTACCGACGGACCGGCCGACCAGTGGGAGGTGGCGCCGCGGCGGATCGAGGACGAGTACAACGTCACCGATGCCGTTGTCGTCGGCAACCTGCTGATCTCGCTGCTGCGGCACAGCGACCGGGTCGGCGTCGCCTGCCTCGCGCAGCTCGCGAACGTGATCGCACCGATCATGACCGAGCCCGGCGGCGCGGCGTGGCGGCAGCCGACGTTCCACCCGTTCGCGATCACGTCCCGGCTCGCAGCCGGTCAGGTGCTGCGCGTGGAAACCGTTTCGCCGCTGGTCAGCACCGAGAAGTACGGCGAGGTTTCCGCCGTTGACGCGGTCGCGACGTACGACGACGGCAAGCTCGCGGTGTTCGCGGTCAATCGGTCGACCGAGGGGCCGATCGAGGTCACCATCGACGTCGGCCGGTCGGGCGTGACGCGGGTCGAGGAGGCCGTGATCGTGCACGACCAGGACCCGCTGGCGACGAACTCGGCCGACCTGCCCGACCGCGTCACCCCGCAGCCCCTCGCTGCGCAGCTGACCGACGGCAAGCTGACCATCACCTTGCCGGCAATCAGCTGGACCGCGGTCTCGCTGACGGTCTGATCGCCACCCTTCCGCCGGTCCTGGGGCCCGGTCCGGGGCTCTCAGGGCCGGCGGAAGTGGGTGAGGTGGATGCCGGGGGCAACCTCGAGGTCCCCGATCTCGATGTAGCCGCGGGACTTGTACAGCGTGACCGCCGGGAGGTTGGCCGCCCCGGTCGAGACCAGGCTCACCGGTCGCGGCTCGACGCGGTCGAGCTCGTCGAGCAGCGCCCGGCCGTGACCGCGGCGGGCGTGCGCCGGGTCCACGATCAGGCGGGTGATCTCGACGGTGTCGTCGGTGACCTCGTACGCGACGGCGCCGACCAGCGTGCCACCGTCGTACCGGCCGAGCCAGCGTTCGGTGGACGCCATCAGACCGGCGAGATCCTCCTGGAGCGGCGGGATGCCGTCGAAGCCGATCAGCTCGGCCTCCACGGCGTACGCCGCATGCTGGATCGCCAGCAGACGCTCCGCGAGGTCCCGGTCGGAGAGGTCCAGTGGTGTGATCACCCTGGTCAGGTTACGTGCTGCGGTCAGGTCACCTTCCAGTAGCCGAGGGCCTTCACCCGGTGCTTCGGTACCGCCAGCTCCTTCAGGGCGTACGACGAGAGCGCGCGGGTGGTCGTGGTGTCGCAGGCGATCCAGACGTACGCGTCCGGGGTGACGAGGTCGCGGAGATCGGCCTTCACCTGCTCGACCATGTGCGATCGCGGCACGGTCCGCAGCTCGTGATGCTCCGCGAGGCGGAACGGCAGGCCGCGGTCCGCGTCCCGCGTGGTCTCGAACCAGATCGTGGCCGGCAGCTTCGGGGCGACCGCGAGCAGCGAGTTGATGGCGGGCAGCGAGGCCGGGTCGCCGACGACCAGCAGCCGCGGCGGCAGAGGATCCGGCACCTCGAACTCGGTCCCCTGCACCGTCGCCTCGATCGTGTCGCCCGGCTGGGCCTTCCGCGACCAGTCGCTCGCGCAGCCGTCGTGCAGCGCGAACTCGAGGCTGAACGTGCCCGCTTCGACATCCGGATCGACCAGCGTGTACGCCCGCTGATGCGGCTTGCCCGCGTTGTCGAACCAGAGCCGCACCCACATCGTCGGGTGCACGCCGAGCGCCCGCAGCAGGCCGCCGTCGGTGAAGTGCACGCGGCGGTAGTGGTCGGTGACCTGCTCGGCGCCGGTCACGGTGAAGGTGAAGTCCTTCGCCCGGAAGAGCTTGAGCACCACGCCTTCCCAGCCATGCCTCACGATGGACCTCCAGCGAGAATTGCGGTTGTCGGGACGGATCGCTGCCGGGTAAGTTAGCGCAGCCTAACCTAACTGAAAGTGGGGGCTTTGTGAACGCGAGGGTGTTCCGGGACACGTACGGCGTACCGCACCTGCAGGCCGGGGATCCGCTCGCGTTGGCGTACCTGCAAGGCGTGAACGCGTCCCGGGACCGGGCCTGGCAGCTCGAACTGGAGCACCGGCGCTTTCTCGGGACGACCGCCGCGTTCCTCGGGCCGGAGGCGGCGCCATGGGACGTCTTCGCGCGACAGGTGCGCTTGGCGGACACGGCGCGCCGCTGCTTCGAGTCCCTCGACGACGAGACCCGCGAGTGGATCACGGCGTACGTCGAAGGGGTGAACCATGCCCTGCCGGGTGGAGCCCTGCGGGCGCCCGAGTTCGCCCAGACCGCACTGACGGTGCAGGAGTGGGAGCCGTGGACGCCGCTCGGGATCTGGCTCGCGGTGCACATCCTGTTCGCCGGATTCCCGACGAAACTGTGGCGGACGCATGTCGCGGAGCGGCTCGGCAACGAGGCCGTGGAGCTGTTCAGTTCGGAGGGGCCGCACGGGGCCGGCAGCAACGGCTGGCTGATTCCCGGGGCACACACCGCGTCCGGGCAGGCGATCGTCGCTGGTGATCCGCATCGGTACATCGAGAATCCGGGCGTCTACCAGCAGCTCCGGCTCACCTGCCCGGAGTACGACGTCTTCGGGCTGGCCGTTCCGGGCGTCCCAGGGCTCGCTCACTTCGGGCACACCGGCAGCGTCGCGTGGGCGATCACCAACGCGATGGCCGACTACCAGGACCTGTACGCCGAGCAACTTCGCCGAACCGCGTCCGGCGTCGAGGCGCTCGGGCCGGACGGTTGGGAACCGGCAACGTCTCACACCGAGGTGGTGGATGTCGCCGGCGCGGACGCCGTCGAGATCGAGGTGGTCGAGACGGCCCGCGGCCCGGTGATCACGCACGGACTCGGACAGGCGACGTCGTTGCGGTACCCGCCGCGCGTGACCGGGCGGCTCGGGTTCGAGGTCCTGCCTCAGTTGCTGCGCGCAACGACCGTCGACGACGTGGATGCTGCTGTCGACGGCTGGGTGGAGCCGGTCAACGTGGTACTTGCGGCCGACACCGCCGGTGGCCTCCTGCACCGCGCGGCCGGGGTCGTGCCGCGGCGGTCGCGGGAGAACATGCTGCGAATCGTGCCGGCGTGGGAGGCGCGGTACGCCTGGGACGGCTGGCACGAGATGCCGCGGGCCGCTGTGGACGGGCCGGCGGTGATGGCCAACGCCCGGGAGCTGACGGCGGCGTTGGGTGTCGAGTTCGCGGCGCCGCACCGGGCCGCGCGGATCCGTGAGCTGGTGAGCTCGCGCGACGACTGGACCGTCGAGGACATGTCTCTCATCCACACCGACACGTATCTGGGCTCGGCCGGATCGGTTCTGGATCTGCTTGCCGGCCTGACGAACCTGTCCGACGCGGCCGTTGCCTTGCGCACCGAGTTGCTCGCGTGGGATCGGCACATGGACGGTGCGAGTACGACGGCTTCGACGTACGCCGCCGTACGCAAGGGGCTGGTGTCGCGACTGACCGATCACTTCACGATGCTCGAGGGCGCTGAGGTGGCTGAGGTCTTCGCACCGTGGATGGACCCGCTGACACACGTGTCGTTCGCGCTCGAGAACCTGCTCGCCACCGAGTTGCCCGGGATCGACACGAGTTGGCTGGCGCGTGAAGCGCTCGAGGAAGTCGCGGCCGCGGGGCCCCGGCCGGCGTGGAGTGAAACGCATCAATTGGCGCCGCTGCACATGTTGCGCGGTCCGGTCTTCGCGCCGGGCGAGGAGCCGATGGATCTCGGGTTGTCGGGCGATCACCACTGCGTGCTGTCGACGTCGAGCCTGCCCGGGCTGACCGACGTGTGCATCCGGGCGTCGGCGGCGCGGTACGCGTGGGACCTCGCCGACCGCTCGTCGAGCCGCTGGGTGGTGCCGCTCGGCGCGTCCGGCGTACTCGGGGATCCGCATCACCATGACCAGCTGCCGTTGTGGCTGGCCGGGTCGTTGGCCCTGATGGACGCTCCGGTCGAGCGGGAGGACCGGTCGTTCGAGGTTGCGGTCGAGGGATTCGGCACGGTGCGTGTCGAGGAGGCGGATCCGGAGCGCGATCTCGAACTCATCCACGGGTGGGTGACCGCGGAGCGGGCCGTGTTCTGGGGCATGGGCTCGATGACGCGGGACGAGATCGCGGCGACGTACCGGTTCCTGGACTCGGTGCCCACGCACCACGTGTACGTCGTGCGGCTGGACGGCGAGCCGGTCGCGCTGCTGCAGACCTACGACCCGCAGGCGGATCCGGCGGGCGCGGCGTACGACATCCAGCCCGGGGACCTCGGCGTCCATCTGCTGATCGGTCCAGGTGAGGCGCGCGCTGGTTTCACCGGCCAACTGATCCGCGTCCTCGGCCGCTTCGCCTTCGAGCACCTCGGCCACCCGCGCATCGTCGTCGAGCCCGACGTCCGCAACACCCGCGCAATCGCCCGCTTCCGCCGCTCCGGCTTCATCCTCGGCCCCGAAGCCAAGATCCAACACCCCCACGGCCCCACCAAAACAGCCCAATTCGCCTTCCTCACCCGCCCGCCCGAATAACCCACCCACCGCCCGGACCCCCCGCCGTACTTCCCGGTAGGCTTGAACTAGCAACCGGAGCGCTTGAACAGGAACCGGCGGGCTCGAACAGGAACCGGTGGGCTTGAGCAGGAACCGGTGGGCTTGAACAGGAACCGGTGCGCCTGCACCCGTTATTACCTGTTCAAGCCCCCCGCCACGCGGACACACCCCCGCCTTCTGGCACCACGCCCGCTTCCTGACGCCAGGTCCGCCCCGCACCCACCTCCGCACCGCCGCACCTCCTAACCTCCGCACCTCCCCGGGGGCATGAACAGGAAACAGTGCGCCTGCACCCGTTATTACCTGTTCAACACCCCGCCACGCGGACACACCCCCGCCTTCTGGCACCACGCCCGCTTCCTGACGCCACGCCTCCTCTCCCCACCTCCGCACCGCGCACCGCCGCACCTCCTAACCTCCGCACCTCCCCGGGGGCATGAACAGGAAACAGTGCGCCTGCACCCGTTATTACCTGTTCAACACCCCGCCACGCGGACACACCCCCGCCTTCTGGCACCGCGCCCGCTTCCTGACGCCACGCCCCACCGCGCACCCACCTCCGCACCTCCTAACCTCCGCACCTCCCGGGGGCTTGAACAGCAAACGGTGCGCCTGCACCCGTTATTACCTGTTCAAGCCCCCCGCCACGCGGACACGCCCCCGCCTTCTCGCGGGGGTGGGGCTGGGGGTGGCGGCAGGTTGTTGCCGTTGGGGGGTCGGGCGTGAGTCGGCGGGTTAGCGTGCGGGGGCAGTGGGTGGACGTACTGGGGTGAAAAGATGGCGGTGATGGCTGAGATTTCGCTCGGTGGGCTGGTGCTGCGTGGTCGTGGGCCGGTGGCAGATGTGTTTGTGGCGGCGGGTGGGCGAACGGTGGTGAAGGTGTACCCGCAGCCGCTGGATCGCCGGACCTTCAATGCGGTCGAGGTCGAGCAGGCGAAGCTTGCCGGGTTGCGGTCGGCGTCGTCGATCGTCCGGGTGGAGGCGCTGGACGAGTTGCCGGACGGGCGTACCGGGCTGCGGATGGAGTACTGCCCGCAATCGCTGTCCGATCTGGTCGCCAACGGTCCGCTGCCGGTCGAGGATGTCATCGTGCTCGGGCAGATCCTCGGCTCGGTGCTCGCCGAGGCGCATCACGTCGGCCTCGTGCACGGCGGTGTGACCCCGTCGAACGTGCTCGAGCGCCCGAGCGGGCAGCCCGCGCTGGCGGACTTCGGGATGGCGCTCCGGCTGCGGTTCCCGCGTGATCTCACGTCCGCCGCGGCGTACACCGCACCCGAGGTACTGCGCGAAGGCGAGCTGTCCGAGGCGGCCGACGTCTACGGTCTGGGCGCCGTACTGCAGTTGGCGCTGACCGGTAAGCCCCCGTTCCCGGCGCGGCCCGGTGAGTCGCCGGACGACGTCGTACTGCGGGTGCTGCGCGAACCGCCCGCGGAGACGACCGGACCGCCGGCGCTGTCGGCGCTGCTGCTGCGCATGCTGGCCAAGGACCCTGACGCACGACCGGAAGCGGCAGCGGTGGTGACCGAATTCGAGGCGCTGCTCACCGCAGGAGCAGGTACCGCGCCGGCCACCGCAGGAGCAGGTACGGCGCCGGCCACCGCGGGAGCACGTACGGCACGGCCAACCGCAGGAGCGGGTACGACGCTGCCCACCGGAGCGGCAGGTACTACGCCGATCGCGACCGGCCGCAGCGTACCGCTGGCCGTCGTCGAAGCCCCGAAGAAGGCCCCGAAGCCCCAGAAGGCTCAGAAGCAACCAGATGCCCGCAACCGAGGCTCGCGCGCACCGTTGCTGCTCGGCGCGGGCGCGGCAATCGCAATCGTTGCTGTCGTCCCCTTCCTGCTGCGGGACAATGCCGACACCACAGCCGATCGCCCGGCATCGCCACCGCCGGTCGTGAACGTCCCCACCACGCGCATCACGCCCACGCCGCCCGAGCCGACCATCACGCTGAGTCCCCCGGTGGACAAGGGCACGTCGGTCGTCCTGACCTGGTCGTACCCGAAGCCGCTGACGTACGCCGTCCTCGTCGCCGAGCAGGGCGCGCAGACCCCACGGACGACGGTCGTAGGCAACCGAACCACGCTCACCGTGCCCGTCACCGGCGGTCTGAAGTACTGCTTCCTCATCCAGGGAACAGACGGCGGCCGCCTCGTCCACAGCGCCCGGGTCCCGATCCGCGGCGCCACCTGCAGCCGATGAACGGGACTCGCGGTGGACCGGACGTGCAACCCCGATCGCCTAGGCTGATGACGTGAAGCCGAGCTCGTTCCGCCCCAGGCGGCTCCGCGAAATGCTCCGCGGTCGTGGTCGATCCGAGGCCACGCTGGCCGCGGTGGTGGCCGGATGTGTCGCGCTGATGAGCGTCGTCGTACTGACCGGCGCCGGCTCCCCGGACAACGGCGTGAAGTTCACGCAGTCGGGCCACTGGGTCTACAACAGCGTCGTCGGCCGGATCTTCCACCTGGACGGTTCGACCGGCGAGGTGGACGCCGATGTGGAGTTGAAGGCCGAACCGGGTTCGCAGGTCGTGCAGACCGACAAGCAGGGCTACGTGCTGAGCACGTCGCGGATCGATCAGTTCGGCAAGTCCGACCTGACGGTGCTGGACCCGATCGACCCGCCGGTGACGAACGAGCAGCCCGTCGGCCTCGAGGGACCGGGCGCCGCGTACGCCGTGTACCGCAAGGCCGGCCGCGTGATCCGGTTCGGGGACCAGCAGACCGTTGCCTCGACAGGCGGTCCGCTGGGGGATCCGGTGGTGACGTCTGACGGCACGCTCTGGGTGCATTCGACCAGCGACGGCAAGCTGTGCCGGCTGCCGCTGACCACGGACCGGATGACCTGCCCGGCGTCGGCGCCGAAGGGCCACAAGGGCGGGTTGTCGGCGGTCGGTACGAACGCCGTGTTCGTCGACCTCACCGCGAACGAGGTCTACCGGCTGAACAACGGCGGTATCGACAACCGGGCGAGGCTCGGCGACGAGGACATTCCGGACGACGCGCTGGTCGCGGGCAACGATGTCGCCGGCCGGGTGGCGATCGTCGACCGTGAGCACAGCCAGGTGCACCTGATCGACGTCTCGCATCCGGACAAGCCGGCCGCACCGCGGAAGGCACCGATCCCGAAGGGCACCTACGACAAGGTGGCGTCGTCCGGCGACGGGCTCGCGATCCTGGACCGGAAGAACTCGAACCTGCTGACGCTCGACCGCGACGGGCGCCAGGTCAAGGCGACCAAGATCCCGCACCGCTCGACCGATGGCCCGAGCGAGGGCCGCGAGCGGCCGGAGTCGAACCTGTACCGCGGCGGCGATTCCCGCGTGTACGTCGAGAACGGCACCGGTGACCGTGTCGTGGTCGTCGACCGCGACGGGCGGACGTCACCGGTCGACGTCGGCCCGGGCAAGGACGGCCCGGGTAAGGACGGTGACAAGCGCACGCCCAAGCCGACCGTCACCCCACCGGTGACGCCGCCGAAGACCAACACGCCGAATCCACCCCGATCGACACCGCGGACCACCCCGCCGAACCCGCCCCGGACCACGCCGCCCACCCAGCGGGAAACCCCGCGGCCGCCGACCCGGAAGACCCCGGACCGCCCCGGCACCGAGCGCACCCCCGACCGGACCGAGCCGGAGCGGACCCGGACGACCCCGCCCCCGCCGAAGCGCACGACGCCGCCGACCAAGCCCACTAAGCCGACGGTGACCGCCGGACGCCCCGGCGCACCGCTGAACGTCGCGGCCCGGATCGTCGACGGCAGCGGCGTCGTGACCTGGGGCGCCGCGGCGGCCCACGGCGCAACGATCACGGCCTACCGGATCACCTGGTCGGGCGGTACGAAGTCGGTCAGCGGATCCGCGCGATCGGCGGTGTTCCCGAACCTGAAGACCAAGACGGCGTACACCTTCACCGTCACCGCGGTGAACAGCGTCGGCACCGGTCCGGCGGTCAAGTCGAACCAGGTCGTGGACAAGTGGGCGCAGGCCCAGTCGCCGCGCGAGCTGCTGGTGCAGGACGACGGCATCAGCGGGCGGCTGACGCTCGGCTGGATGGCGCCGACGATGGGCGACGGGACGTTCGTCCGGTACGAGGTCTCGATGGGCTCGAGCACCGCGCCGGCGCGCGTCACCTCCACGACCACGAAGGCGACCATCACCGGACTGACCGACGGGACCAACTACACGTTCTACGCCCGGGCGATCACCCGCGCGCCGGACGGTCAGCTGGTGGTCGGCAAGTACGCGAGCCTGACCGCGACCTCCATCTCGCAGGAAGCGCCGACGACCCGGATCGTCGCCTCGCGCGGCAACGGGACGACGTACGGCGACAAGTGTCAGCAGCCGGAATGCGCGTTCGTCCAGGTCCGGATCGAGAACCTGCAGCCGAACACGAAGTACAGCATCAAGCCGTTCACGTCGGAGTGGGGCAACTTCAACCCCGGCTACTCCAAGGAGACCAACAGCGAGGGGCAACTGCTGGTCCCGGACCAGTTCCCGTGCAGTGCGGTCGGGCAGCTGGTCTGGGCGACGGTGACCGGTCCCGGCGGAGACGTCCACACGTCGAACAAGTTCTTCTGGAAGGCCGCAGACTGAACCGGGCTGCAGACCAAGGCGCCAACTGAAACGGGCCGCCCGGCTGGGCGGCCCGCAAGGTTTCGGACGGGTCAGTTCTTGACGGCCAGGACCGCGGCGATCAGCTGCTGCCAGTCGGTCAGCTCGTCGACGGCCTCGTCGTTGCGCCACTCGGCGGCCGGGACCAGGCCGGGCTCGAGCACGGTGAAACCGTCGCCGTAGAGGTCGAGGATCTCCTGCTCGGAGCGCCAGCTGCCGCGGCCGAGCGTGCCCTGCATGATCTCCTGCAGGGCTTTGGTCTTCGGGTCGTCCTGGCTGCGGAAGTGCGTGATGAACACCGGGCTGCCGGCCGGGATCCGGTCCCGCCAGTAGCGGACGGCGCCCTTCGGGTCCTCGTCGTCGTTCATGTGGTGCAGGACCGCGCAGAAGATCAGGCCGACCGGCTGCTCGAAGTCGATCAGCCGCTGCAGCTCCTCGTCCTCGTAGATCGAGGCGGGCTCGCGCAGGTCGGCCTGGATGACCGTGGTGAACTTGTTCTCCGCGAGCAGCGCGCGGCCGTGGGCGAGCACGATCGGGTCGTTGTCGACGTACACGACCTTGGTCTCCGGCGCGTACCGCTGCGCGATCTGGTGCACGTTGTTCGCAGTCGGCAGCCCGCTGCCGAAGTCGATGAACTGGCGCACCGGCGTGGTCCGCACGATCTCGTCGACGGCCCGGACCAGCACGCCACGGTTGTCGAGCACGATCTGCTGCGACCCGGGCAACTCGTTCAGGAACCGGTCGCCGAAGGCGCGGTCGACCGCGAAGTTGTCCTTGCCGCCCAGCAGGTAGTCGTAGGTCCGCGCGATACTCGGCGTGCTCAGGTCGAAGCCCGGGTACGGCGCGGTCTCCGTCGCCTGCTCGTTCGCATCCGACATCACGTGAATCCTTTCTGTCGTGGCACGTGTCACTGTATGCGACGCCGATGTCACTGCGCTCCCGGCCCCGGCCAGTCTCCGCGGAACCGGCGCAGCGTCAGCGGCCGAACAACGTGCGCAACTCCAGCGACGCCTGGAGTCGGTCGCCCCACGGCTGTCGGCGGAGCGCCTTCCGCAGGTCCCGGACGCCTGCCCAGGCGTGCTCCTTGAGTTCGGCCGTCGGCGCCGTACCGGCCCACAGTGCGTAGTCCACGGCTTGCGCGACGCGAGACAGCCCGGCCGCGGTCTCCGGGTACTCCTTCGCCGCTTCGGCCAGGTCCCGCACGGTCATCCCGGCAGTCACCGGTACGCCGTACGCGCGCAGCCGATCCCGCGCCTCGGCCCACGCGCCGACCACGCCCGCGCGACCGTCCCGCCGCCGGCGCCGCGCCGCGCGCAGCGCTTTCAGCAGCGGTACGCCGACAAGCCACAGCAGCAACAACCCCGCCGACACCGCGAAGACCGCGACCAGCGGGATCCTCGGCATCGGGAGCGTGCCGCCGTCGTCCGGGGCGTCGGTGTGCGGCCGCTCCACCGGGTCCTCGATCTTCTCGACCGGCGGTACGGCGGCCCGCGCCTGGTTGTTGACCTCGTCGATCGATCCGGCCACAGTCGGCCGGCCGGTCGCCGCGTCCGCCGCCGGGTCCAGCGGCCACCAGCCGAGCCCGTCAACGGCTACCTCGGGCCAGGCATAGGCGTCGGAGTTCCGCACCACGTAGGACCCGTCCGCCTCCGGTTCGGCCGGTGCGCGGAACCCGACCACGAGCCGCGCGGGGATCCCGTTCAGCCTCGCGAGGACGACGTACGCGGCGGCGAATTGCGCACTCGTCCCGGACTGCTTCCGCGCGGCCTGTGCGCCGCCGGCCGGACTGTCGACGAGGAACTTCTTCAGCTGCGGCCACCCGTACCCGGTCGGCAGGTTGTCCCCGACCGCGACTGTGTAGTTCTGCCTCAGGTACTTCTCGAGGGCGATCGCCGTCGCCATGGTGGCTCGCTTGCCGCGCAGGGGATCGATCGACGCGATCTCCGGCGGCACCGGCCCGAGGTCGCCCAGCCCACCCGGAGCATCGGCGGCGACGCCGGCATTCAGTAGGTACTCCGCGTCGACGACCGGTTTGTGCCAGCTCAGCGCGTACGCGTCCGGACGCCCCGCCGCCAGCAGCGTCCCGCCGATCGGCTCCACCTGCGGATCCGCCACACCACTGACCGTTGCCGGCAGCAACTGGCTGGGCAGCCACGGCCCGTCCAGGCCTTCGAGTTGCACACTCGCCTGCTCGGGGGAGGTCGGCACCCGCACGTCAGGTCCGGGCGCCAGCTTGGATCCCATCCGCAGGAACGGATGATCGGTCGTCCAGTTCGCTCCGTCGAAGGTGTCGAGTGCGACCTGCCGCCACCGGTCGACCGGCTCCGACGAGGTGTACCTGAACACGACGTCGTCGCGCTCTCGCGAACTCAGCCGACTGGCCAGCTCGTCCAGCGGACTCGTCTGCCGTACGCCGGGTGCCGTCGCGGACTGTACCTGCTGCAAGGAGTACGGCGTCCGCCCCGCCGGATCGACCGCACTCACGACGAGACCACAGGTGATCGCGACGACCGTGACGACTGCCGTCGCGAGCCATGGGGCGATCCGCCGATACTCGAGGTTGTCCGGGATCAGCAACGCCACCACGAGCAGGCCGAGGGCCCCCGCGATCAGGACCGCGGTCCAGCCGGACGCCGCGATGTACAGCTGACTCACGCCGAGGACACCGAGACCGGGGATCAGCGCGACGAGTTGCGGCGTCCGGTCGAGCAACTCGATGGCGAGCAGGCAGGCAATCAGGGTCAGCAGCGGCACGAAGACCACGAGTTCGGGATCGGGCCGCGCCGGCCACGTCGACTCCAGAGTCAGCCGCCAACCCGTCAAACCGTTGCCAAGAGCCCGGATCGACGCGACGGTCGGCAGTCCGGCCGCAGTGGTTGCCCGCAGCACCGTTTCGACGATCGCCAGCAGACCGCCCAGAATGATCAGGATCGTCCGCCACGCGGCCAGCCGGTGCCGGCAGATCTCGGTGACGGCGAAGCTCACCACGCACACCGCCACGATCGGCAGCCACAGATTGCGCAGCCCGAACACCGGCCCGAAACACAACGCGCCGAGCAGTACGGCGGCGAGCACCGCGACGGTCTGCCGCCGGCTCATCGCAGTACCCCGGTCCACTGTCGAAGCGCTTC
This sequence comes from Kribbella sp. NPDC048915, assembly GCF_040649595.1. Lineage (NCBI taxonomy): Bacteria > Bacillati > Actinomycetota > Actinomycetes > Propionibacteriales > Kribbellaceae > Kribbella > Kribbella sp. NPDC048915. The sequence goes on from NZ_JBEZFT010000018.1 coordinate 74,377, forward strand.
ACGCGCCGAACCACCGAGGACGATCTGCGCGCCGAGGATCGGGGCGACACCCTGCGCGTCCCCGATGCCGATCACTGTCACCGACGAGTAGCGCGTGAGCAGCGGCGCGAAATCCACAGCCGATCCGCGTGCGCCGGTCACCACGACGATCGCCCCGCCCGCCGACGTACCGGTCGTGAGTACGTTCGGCACCAGGCCGGCCTTCTCGTCGTCACGCTGCTGCGTCACACACAACTCGTCCAGGAACATCCGCGACGCGACCGCACCGCACGGAGCCGCCAGGTCGGAGCCGGCCGTGGTCACCAGCCGGCACCGGTGTCCCGCGGTCGAGGCGGCGAAGAGGACCGATGCCGCCGCGTCCACCGCCTGCTCGAAAGTTGCCTCGGACAATGGTCCGCGCCGGGTGTCGAGCAGCACGGTCAGCCGCGGCTGATCGGGATCGGCGTAGTCGCGCACCATCAGCTGCCCGGTCCGCGCGGTTGCCTTCCAGTGCAGGTGCCGGACCTCGTCGCCGACGACGTACGGCCGGACGTCGCGCAGATCGGCCGAGCCGCGCAGCGAGTCGTCCGCGGTCCGCCCGACGTGATGATGACGCGGCCGGCCCGCGACCACGGTCTTGGTCGGATGCCGCTGCGGATGCACCCACAGCGTCGCGACCTCGCCGGTCGCCTTGCTGTTGCGCGTCAGCCCGAGCGGGTCGCGACGCTCCAGCGTCAGCGGTCCGACCTCGACCTTGCCGCGCCGCGAGGTCGGCAGCTCGTACCGATACGTCGCCTCGCTGCTCGGACCGAGCCGGCGGATCTTCACCTCCCGGCGCGCGTCGCCGGCCGAGTCGTACGCCGCGAACGCGGACTGCCAGCGCGCGCCCTCGTTCCGCACGCGCAGCGTGGCCAGCGCCGGGCGGCCGCGCTCGACACGGTCCGGCGACAGCACCCGGTGCACGGTCACGTGCGGCTGCCTGACGGTCAGAACGGTTGCCGCGATCAACGCCCCGAGACCGACCCCGGCCAGCGCCCGGAACACGGAGTACCCGGCCAGCTCGCCCAGCCCGTAGGAGGCGACCGACCCGAGCAGCACCGCCGCTCCACGTCCCGTCAGTCTCATCCGGTCCCCAGTCCCGATTCGCTCGTACTACTTGGCCAACGGCGTCGGGACGGCGGGGAGGACCTCGTCGACCACCGACGACGGCGGCCGTTGGCTCAGCTCCGCGTCCGGCGTCAGCACCAGCCGATGCGCGAGCACCGAGTGCGCCACCTGCTTCACGTCGTCCGGCGTGGTGAACGCGCGGCCGTCCGTGGCGGCGTACGCGCGGGCCGCCCGGACCAGCGCGATGCTGCCGCGCGGGCTGGCGCCGTACCGGACCGCGGTGTGCTCGCGCGTCGCGGCGGCCAGGCGCACGGCGTACGAGCTGATCGCCGGGTCGACGTGGACGGACCGGACGGCGGCGATCGCACCACGCAGCGCCGGGACGTCGATGACCGGGCTCAGCGAGTCGGGCCCGATCTGCCCGGTGTCGCCGAGCACGATCCGCACCTCGGCGTCGTGGTCCGGGTAGCCGACCTCGATCCGCATCAGGAACCGGTCGAGCTGTGCCTCCGGGAGCCGGTACGTGCCTTCCATCTCGATCGGGTTCTGGGTGCCGATGACCAGGAACGGGTCCGGGACGGCGCGGGTCTTCGAGTCGACGGTGACGCGGCGCTCGGCCATCACCTCGAGCAGCGCGGACTGGGTCTTCGGTGTCCCGCGGTTGATCTCGTCGGCGACCACGACGTTCGCGAAGATGCCGCCCGGGTGGAACTCGAAGGTCTCACTGCCCTGGTGGTACACCATCACGCCGGTGATGTCGCCGGGCAGCAGGTCCGGCGTGAACTGGATCCGGTTCCAGGTCGCGTCGACGCTGCGCGCGATGCACCGGGCCAGCGTGGTCTTGCCGAGCCCCGGCACGTCCTCGATCAGCAGATGTCCCTCGGCGAACAGCGCGGTCAGTGCCAGCCGGATCACCTCAGGCTTGCCGTGGATCACCTTCGCCAGGTTGTCGGCCACCGACCGGTACGCCTCGCCCGGTGGGATGGTTGCACTCATTCCGTCACTCCCGTGTGTACGCCGGACTGCACTGGGTGACCCTAGTCGCTGCCGGTCCATCCGCCGTACCGCCGTAGTCCACTACTGGACGGTAGGCAGCTGGATCTCGAAGATCGCGCCGCCCTCGTCGGCGTTGTAGACGCGCAGCTCCCCGCCGTGCGCGAGCACCACCCAGCGCACGATCGACAACCCCAGCCCGGTCGAGCCGGTGGTCGTGTACGCGTCGAACAGGTCCGCACCGACCGCCGGATCGATGCCAGGTCCCTGGTCGGCCACCGTGACCCGGCCGTCGGCGACCGTGACGTTGACGATCGCCTGATCCGCACCCGGCGCCCGGCCGTGCCGCATCGCGTTGGCCAGGACGTTCCCGATCGCGCGCTGCAGCAGCGTCGGGTCGGCCCGCACCATCGTCGGCGCCGTGACCAGCGAGAAGCGGGCGCCCTCGGTCGGCATGTCCTCGACCACGCCGGCGACGAGCTGGTCGAGCCAAACCGGCTGGATCGCGAGGTGCTCGACCCCTGCGGCCAGCCGGGCGCGGACCAGCAAACCGTCGATGATGTCGCCCATCCGGCCGGCCAGCCGCACAGTGCGCGGTAGCAGTTCGGCGCGCTGCTCCGGGTCGCGCGTCGCCGTCTCGGCCAGCGCCCGCAGCGCCGCGACCGGCGTCCGGAGGTCGTGGGCGGTCTCCGCGAGCAACGTCTCCTGCTCCTCGAGCGCGGCCATCGCCGGCCGAATCGCGCGGCCGGACAGCCAGTAGCTGACCAGCGCGGCGGCAGCGATCAGGATCGCGCAGACGACCAGCACGGCGATCATGAGCTGCCGATGCTGTTCGTCCTGCTGCTGGGTGTCCTTCCAGGCGAGTACGGCCCCGAAGTCGCGGCCGTTGGCGTCCTTGAAAGGCCTCGCCGCGATCCGGATCGAATGCCCGTTCTCCGCCCGCGCGTCGACGGAGACCGGCGCACTGTTCCGCACTGCCTCGGCCGCGACCTCGGCCAGCTTCCGCTCGTCGACGCGGGTGCAGTGCCGCGAGCTCAGGAACGGCTCGAAGTCGCTCGGGTTGCCCGGCCGGACTGCGAAGTCGGGACAACCGGACGCCAGCGGATCGCGGCCGACCCGGGTGTAGTCCAGCGCGCCGCCGGAGTCGTCGATCAGCCGGAGCACCGGCTCGACCACCACGCTCAGGTCGTGATCGGTCCGGTCCGCGCTGCGCTGCGCGTCCTGCACGACGATCACCGGTGCCAGTACGACCAGCGCGATGGTGTTCGTGGCGGTGAACAGGACCGTGAGCCACCAGCGCAGCCGGCGGAGCCGCTCGGCCGACGGGCCACGCGCCCGGCGCCGGCTCACGCGGCACCGCCCGGGTTGATCAGCCGATATCCCTGGCCGCGGACCGCCTGGATCAGGTCGGGCCCGCCGCGCAGCCGGCTCCGCAATCGGGTGATCGTCACGTCGACCACGTTCGACATCGGCCCGTCGCCGTCCCAGCAGTGCTCGATCAGCTCCGACCGGGTGACCAGCTGCTCGGGCCGCGACATCAGGTACTCCAGCACGCTGAACTCCTTGCCGCGCAAGGTCACCAGGACGCCCGCCCGATGCACGGTACGGCGGGCCGTGTCGAGTTCGACATCGGCGTACCTGATGATCGGCGGGCGGATGGTCGGGCCGCGGCGGACCAGGCTGAGCACCCGGACGATCAGCTCCTCGACCGCGAACGGTTTGACCAGGTAGTCGTCACCGCCGCCCTCGAACCCGTCCAGCCGGTCCGACAGGGTGGCCATCGCGGTCAGGAACAGCACCGGCACCGCGAACCCCTGCTGCCGCAGCCCGCGGACGTGCTCAAGCGAGTCGCCGTCCGGGAGCATCCGGTCGAACACGACACAGTCGTAGCTGTTCACGTACAGCGCCTCGTCGGCGGAGGCGATGTCCACGGCCAGGTCGACCGCGAGATTCGCCGACCGCAGCGCCGCCGGGACAGCCACCTGGAGCTCTTTGTCGTCCTCTACCACCAGTACGCGCACGCTCGACCTCGGGTGTCATCGAAATGTCATCGTCTCCCCGGATCGTATGTGTCATGAACGGTCACGCAGCGCGCACGTCCATCCGGCCCGCCGGTGGCGCTGCCACATCCTCTGGGGGTTCACTCACATGACTGTCACCATGCTCAACCGCCCTAGTGGCTTCCAGCAGTTGCCGGCCCCCGCCGGGGTCGCCGAGCTCCTCGCGGCGGCGGAGGACGAGGTAATCGCGATGAGCACCTTGTCCCCGGCCGCTCCGATGTTCGGGCCGGCCCTCGCGCCGCGCGAGATCAAGCACGGTGTGCGCTATCGGGCAATCTTTCCCGACCACGCCCGCACCATGCCGGCCGTCGGCCGGCACCTGGGTGCGCTCTCCGCGGCCGGCGTCGCGGTCCGGACCGTCCCGCACGTCCCGATGAACGCGCTGGTGATCGACGGATCGGTCGCCGTCCTGCCCGCCGACACCTCGAACGGCAGCGTCGCCGTCCTGCGGCTGACCAGCGTGGTCATCACCGCGCTGGAGCTGTTCGAGCGGATCTGGCCGGACGCCGTACCGCTGGCGGACCGGGACCTGCCGGACGAGGCCGACCTGTCGCTGCGGGAACAGGAGATGCTGCGGCTGCTGGCGCTCGGGGCGACCGACGAGGTGGCCGCGGCGCACCTGGACATCTCGGTCCGGACAGTACGCCGGATGGTCGCGCAGATCATGAACCGGCTCGGCGCGCGCAGCCGCTTCCAGGCCGGCGTGAAGGCCGCCGACCGCGGCTGGCTGCTTGAGCGGGCATCCTGACCGATCTCAGCGGCAACAGCGGGAAAGCGGCTCCTGTGACTGATCCGTGGGTGGGTCTGAGTGACCGCGCTGTACGACCACGCCGTACGACCACGCCGTACGACCACGCCGTACGACCACGCCGTACGACCGCGCTGTACGACCGCGCGCGTCTCCGCACCCAATACCCTTCAGCCCCTACCGGGGACCGCGAACACCCATCCGCGACCGTGCACACCCGCCCGGGACCTCGCACACCCACACGGGCTCGTGCACCTCGCCCGGGACCTTGCACACCCGCCCGGGACCTTGCACAACCGCCCGGGACCTTGCACAACCGCCCGGGACCTTGCACAAGCAATAACCAGTCCACACCCACCACAACCTGTCCAAGCTTCCGTCTTGAGCCCGCACGACCACCGACGCAGCCGACCTCGCACGAGTGTGCCGTGCTGTGGATCAGCCGGCGGTGGTCTGGTCGGCGGTGATGCGACGCGGTAATGCGACGCGGTAATGCGACGCGGTCGTAGGAGTTTCCGAGTTGCCGCCGCACGGTGGGTTTACCCACGGTGTTGTGGGTTCCGCACCCTTCACACGGGTCAGGAACCCACAACACGATGGGTGAACCCACCGTGCGGGAAGGCGCGCGGCGTCCAGTCCGGGCACCATCTCGATCACCCAAGACCCACCCAGGGATCGGTCACAAGAGCCGGAAAAGCAGGTGGGGGACGGCGCGATTGCCGTCCCCCACCTGCTCGGGTCCTTCGGGTGATTCAGTTCAGTGTGTGCTGGGGCGGCTGTTGGTCCCGGCCGGTCCGGCGGCGCTCACGGACGCCGGTGTCGTGCACCGTGTGGTCCGGGGTGCGTGGTGCCGGGCACACGGGGCCGCGGCGGATCGGACCGCCACCCAGTCTCCGGCTCTTCCACTGCTTCTCTTCGTAGTCGTAGTAGGTGTCGACTCCTCCGACAGTCATCCAGTCCTCCCGTCACAAACCCCCCGTCCCCTGCTGGCCCATCAACAGTCGGACACGACCACCCCGGCAGACAAGCGATTCCGGAAATCACCACGGATCAACAGGCTCGAACGCCGTGTTCTGTTGGATCAGCCCACAAATGTGACCCGTTCGCCAGTCTCAGACGGACACGATCGCGACGCCGTGACCGGGTAACGCGACTCCGCCGCCGATCACCTCGGCCGCGGCGAACGCCATCACGACATGCTGCGGGGTCTCGTCCACGGGGACGACGCGGTCGGCCGCGTCCAGGTTCGCCACCACGCGCAGGCTGCCGCGGGACACCACGATCCACGCCCCGTCCGGGTCGAACGCGACGCCGACGGAGTCGAGCCGGTCGTCGTGCAGCTCGGGCATCCGGGCCCGGAACGTGAGCAGATGCCGGTACCAGTTCAGCACCTCGCGATGCGGCGCCTCGTCCAGCTCGGACCAGTCGAGCAGCGAGCTCTGCCAGGTCTGCGGATCCTGCGGGTCCGGGATCTCGTCGGCGTCCCAGCCGAACGCGGCGAACTCCTGCCGCCGGCCGGTCCGGACCGCCTCGGCCAGCTCGGGTTCGTCGAAGTCGGTGAAGAACCGCCACGGCGTCGAGGCGCCCCATTCCTCACCCATGAACAGCATCGGCGTGTACGGCGACGTGAGCACGAGGGCAGCGCCGATCGCGCGCTGCCCGGGCGTGAGGTTCGGACGGTCGCCGAGCGCCCGGTTGCCGACCTGGTCGTGATTCGAGGTGTACACCATGAACTGACCGCCGCGATGACTGCCCGGATCGACCGGACGGCCCCAGTCCTGGCCGCGGAACGTCGAGTAGCCGCCGTCGTGCCGGAACACCCGCGTCAACGTCTTCGCGAACACGGCCGGATCCCCGAAGTCCACGTAGTACCCGAACCGCTCTCCGGTCAGCAGGGCGTGCAGCGCGTGGTGGAAGTCGTCGCTCCACTGGGCTGTCATCCCCATGCCGTTCTGGGACACCGGCTCGACCATGCGCGGATCGTTGAGGTCCGACTCGGCCACCAGGCCCAGCGGCCGTCCCAGCTCCTTCGACAGCGCAGCTGTCTCGTTCGACAGCTGCTGGAGCAGATGCGTCGAGCTGTCGTCGACCAGTGCGTGTACGGCGTCCAGACGCAGTACGTCGATGTGGAAGTCGCGGAACCAGCGCAATGCGTTGTCGCAGATCCAGCGCCGTACCTCATGGCTGCCGGTGTCGTCGAGGTTGACCGCCGGACCCCACGGCGTGGTGTGGCGGTCGGTGAAGTACGGGCCGAACTCGGCGAGGTAGTTCCCGCTCGGACCGAGGTGGTTGTAGACGACGTCGAGGCAGACGGCCAGCCCGGCGTCGTGACAACGGTCCACGAACCGCTGCAGGGCTTCCGGACCGCCGTACGGCGCGTGCACCGCGTAGAGGTCCACGCCGTCGTACCCCCAGCCGCGGACGCCGGGGAACGCGGCGACGGGCAGCAGCGAGACCACATCTACCCCCAGCACCGCCAGGTAGTCGAGGTGCTCGGCCGCGGCGTCCAGCGTGCCTTCGGGTGTGAACGTGCCCACGTGCAACTCGTAGAACACCGAGCCCGCGACCTCCCGGCCTGTCCAGGTGTCGTCGCTCCAGTCGAAGCGGTCCGCGTGGAACACCCGGCTGAAGCCGTGCACACCGTCCGGCTGCCACGCGCTGCGCGGGTCTGGCAGCGGGTCACTGCCGTCGATCGAGTACGCGTAGTCGGTGCCGTGGTCGGCCTCCACGACGTGGCGTTCCCACCAACCGCTCTGCTGATCCTTGGCGGCGAAGCGCATCGGCAGCACACCGTCGCGTAGGACCAGGTCGACGGCGGTCGCCTCCGGCGCCCAGACGCGGAAGGTGTGCATGAGTTGTCAGCTCCTGACCAGCAGGGCGACCGGGAGGTCCGCCAGCAGATCGTCGATTCGGGCCGCCCCAGTGCCCACCGCGCGGCCCGTCAACACGTTCTTCCACTCCTTCTCAGGCAGCACCACCGTACTGTCGCCCCAGCCGCCCAGCCGCTCCAGCGCGGCCGGCAGTCTGGTCGCCACCGTGATCACCGCATCGCCGCGCGCGAACGCGATCGCATGCCCGCTGGACGTCGGCAGCGGCGTGTAGCTGCCGGCGAAGGCCTCGGGGTACTGCCTGCGGATGCGCAGCGCCCGCGACGTCACGAGCAGCTTCTCGTCGGACAGGTCAGCGGGCTTGCCACCCTGGTCCAGGCGCCGCAGTCGCTCGATCCGCTGCTCGTAGTCGACCGGACGGCGGTTGTCGGGGTCCACGAGGGACAGATCGACCAGCTCGGTTCCTTGGTAGACATCCGGTACGCCGGGCATCGTCAGCTGAACCAGCTTCTGTCCGAGGGTCGCCGCGCGCACGTACTGCGTCTGACCGTCAGCAAAGCGCCGTACGGCCGTCAGCACGGTTTCGTCCTTCAGCACCGCGCCGGCGAAGGCTGTGACGCTCTGCTCGTATTCCTCATCCGGTGACGTCCAGGAGGTGAGTCGCTTGGCCTCGCGGATCGCCTTGAGCAGGTAGGCCTGCATGCGGTCCTCGGACAGCGGTCCGTCGTCCCAGGTGCCGAAGAGGGTCTGCCAGAACAGGTACTCCGTCGCGCCGTCCAGCAGCGGGCTGCGGTGGTCCTCAGACAGGCGGCGCCACTCATGCACCGCCTCCAGCCAGACGGCGGGCTGCTCGGACAGTACGCCGATGCGCGCGCGGACGTCCTCGGACCGCTTCGTGTCGTGGGTGGACAGCGTGGTCATCGCCTTGGGCCACTCGCGGTTCAGCTGAGACGCGTACGCGTGGAACTCCTCCGGCGTGACACCGAAGTGCGCCGGGTCCCCGCCGACCTCGTTCAGCGAGGTCAGCCGCAGCCAGCGGTAGAAGGCGGTGTCCTCGACGCCCTTGGCCATCACCGGGCCGCAGGTCTGCTGGAAACGCACGATCAGCTCGGCGCGTGCCTTCTCGTCGGTCGGACTGGTCTCCCGGCCCAGCAGTAGCTGCAGGACGACGTCCAGCGTCTCCTGGCGGTCCTCGTCCAGCTTCGCGCGCGCCCGATCTGCCGCCCGCTCCACTGCGGCCACCGCGTCCGCCGACGGCTCCTCGCCGGGCACGACGTACGCGCGGTAGACGTCGAACTGGACCAGCAGCTCCACCACGACCTCGTGGAACGCCCGCCGCGTGTGGTCCCGTAGCCGTACGTCGTCCTGGCAGATGCGCGCGAGCAACTCGACCAGCCGATGCACCTCGGCGTACTGACCGTGGCGGACGATCTCGCGCTTCGCCTCCTCCACCACCGGCCCGAAGTCGGCCGGTGCACCGGTCAGCTCCGTGTGCAGTGCAGCGAGCGGTGCAGCACCCGCGGGGTCGACGAACAGGCCGCCGACCCGCAGCAACGCGTCGTACCCGGTGGTGCCGGCGCAAGGCCAGTCACTGGGCAGTTTCTCCTTGCCTTCCAGGATCTTCTCCACCACGACCCATGCGCCGCCGGTCCGCTCGGCCAGCCGGCGCAGGTACCCACGGGGGTCTGCCAAACCATCAGGGTGGTCGATCCGGAAGCCGTGAAGCTTGCCCTCGTGCAGGAGCTCCAGCAACAGCTCATGCGTCGCGTCGAAGACCTCCTGGGTCTCCTGACGTACCGCGGCGAGCGTGTCGACGTCGAAGAACCGCCGGTAGTTCAACTCCTCGTCGGCGACCCGCCAGTGCGCCAGCCGGTACCACTGCGCGGTGACGAGCTCCTCCAACCGCAGGTGCTCCGTCCCGGGTCGCAGCGGGTACTCGTGCTCGTAGTACCGCAGGACGTCACCGTCCACGGACAGCTCACCGTCCGCGAGTACCTTGCCGATCCGCTGGCCCAGCACCGCCATCAGCAACGGCTGGTCGCCCGCACCCCAGTCGACGTCGAACCAGTCCGCGTACGGCGACCCCGGCCCGAGCCGCAGCACCGACCACAGCGCCTTGTTGAGGCTCTCCGGAGTCGGTACGGCGACGTGGTTCGGTACGACGTCCGCGACGGCACCCATGCGGTGCTCGGTCAGCCGCTCGGACAACCGGTCGAACGCGGGCCGGCCGCCCATCGGCTCGGACAACCGGCTGTGGTCCACCACGTCGTACCCGTGCATCGAGCCGGGCGCCGCCTGGAGGATCGGGGACAGGTAGGCATGGGAGATCCCGAGGCCGGACAGGTACGGAACCACCGCCGCCGCGTCGTCGAAACCGAAGTCCGCATGCAGCTGGAACCGGTAGGTGGCCTGCGGGACCCCCGTCATCCGGCGACCTGCCTCGGACGCCGCAGGACCAGGGTGCTGCGAGCCTCCACCTGGACCGTCGAACCGGCCGCGTGCGGCGGCTCGTCGGTGTCCGGTCCGGTCGCGGTCGTCGTGTCCACGACCACCGTCCAGTTCTCGCCGTACTCCTTCGGCGGCAGCAGGAAGTCGACCTGCTCGTAGTGGCTGTTCAGCAGGATCAGGAACGAGTCGTCGACCACCGGCTCGCCGCGCGGGTCCGGCTCGGAGATCGCGTCGCCGTTCAGGAACACCGCGATCGCGCGGGCGTCGTCGCGCTGCCAGTCGCCGTCCTCCATTTCGGTGCCGTTCGGGGTGAACCACACCAGGTCGCCGAGACCGTCGATCCCGGTGTCACCGTGGAAGAACCGCCGGCGGCGCAGCACCGGGTGCTCGTTGCGCAGCCGGACCAGCGATCGGGTGAACGTGAGCAGGTCCTGCTCGGACTCGCCCAGGTCCCAATCCACCCAGGACAGCTCGTTGTCCTGGCAGTAGACGTTGTTGTTCCCGCTCTGCGTTCGGCCCAACTCGTCGCCGTGGGCGATCATCGGGACGCCCTGCGAGATCAGCAGCGTGGTGAGGAAGTTGCGCTGCTGCTTGGCGCGCAGCCGCAGCACCTCCTGGTCGTCGGTCGGCCCCTCTTCGCCGCAGTTCCAGGAGCGGTTGTGGCTCTCGCCGTCGTTGCCGCCCTCGCCGTTCGCCTCGTTGTGCTTGTCGTTGTACGAGACCAGGTCGCGCAGCGTGAAGCCGTCGTGGGCGGTGATGAAGTTGATGCTCGCGAGCGGCCGGCGGCTGTCGTCCTGGTACAGGTCGGACGAACCGGTCAGGCGGGAGGCGAACTCGGCGAGCGTGTACTTCTCGCCCCGCCAGTAGTCCCGGACGGTGTCGCGGTACTTGCCGTTCCACTCCGTCCACAGCGGCGGGAAGTTGCCCACCTGATAGCCGCCGTCGCCGACGTCCCAGGGCTCGGCGATCAGCTTCACCTGGCTCACCACCGGGTCCTGCTGGACCAGGTCGAAGAACGCCGACGGCCGGTCGACCTCGTGGAACTGCCGGGCCAGCGTGGCCGCGAGGTCGAAGCGGAAGCCGTCCACGTGCATCTCGGTCACCCAGTAGCGCAGCGAGTCCATGATCAGCTGCAGGACGTGCGGGTGCCGCATCAGCAGGCTGTTGCCGGTGCCGGTGGTGTCGTAGTAGTGCTTCTTGTCGCTGTCCACCAGCCGGTAGTACGCCGCATTGTCGATGCCCTTGAACGACAGCGTCGGCCCGAACTCGTTGCCCTCGGCGGTGTGGTTGTAGACGACGTCGAGGATCACCTCGATGTCGGCCTCGTGCAGCGCCTTCACCATCGCCTTGAACTCGGTCACCTGTTGCCCGCGGGTACCGGTCGAGGCGTAGGCGTTGTGCGGTGCGAAGAACCCGATCGTGTTGTACCCCCAGTAGTTGGACAGCCCCAGGTCCTGCAGGTGCCCGTCCTGGGCGAACTGATGCACCGGCATCAACTCGATCGCCGAGATGCCCAGCTCTTTCAGGTGCTCGACGATCGCCGGGTGGCCGAGTCCGGCGTACGTCCCGCGGATGTTCTCCGGCAGCGCCGGATGGGTCTTGGTCAGACCCTTCACATGCGCCTCGTAGATCACGGTCTCGTGATAGGCGTGGTTCGGCGGGCGGTCGTTGCCCCAGTCGAAGAACGGGTTGGTCACCACCGACTGCATCGTGTGCTCGCGGTTGTCCATCGTGTTCAGCTCGTCCGGTGTGCCGAAGCGGTAGCTGAACAGTGACTCCTCACCGTCGACCTGTCCGTCGATCGCCTTCGCGTACGGGTCGAGCAGCAGCTTGGAGGGGTTGCAGCGGTGGCCTTCGTCCGGGTTGTACGGCCCGTGCACGCGGAAGCCGTACCGCTGTCCCGGCTGCACGCCCGGGAGGTACGCGTGCCAGACGAACCCGTCCACCTCGGTCAGCTGAATCAATTGTTCGTTTCCGTCGTCGCCGATCAGCGCCAGGTCGACGCGATCGGCGATCTCCGAGAAGAGCGCGAAGTTCGTTCCGGCACCGTCGTAGGTGGCGCCGAGAGGGTACGGGTTACCAGGCCATTTCTGCACCAGATGACAGTAGCCACCCGGACCCCAACTCATCCCTGCCCCGAGTGTTTCGGTCTTGAGAATTCTTCAGGCAAGGGCTTGCAGTTCCCTGCAAGACAGGAAACATCCCAATTTCGGCTCGGTTCGACTAAGCTCTCGCCCTTGTGAAAACGCCTTCCGCCCGGCGGCCGGTCTTCCAGGATTCGACCGGGCGCCGCCGCCGCAGCATCCGCAGAGCAGGCGCGTTCCTCGCCGTGCCCACAGTCGGTTACCTGGCGCTCATGGCGAGTAGTTTGCTGGGCGGGCCACGGATGGACACCCCCTTCATTCCGCTGCCGGAGGCCGCGCAACCGAAGCACCGGCCGACCGCTCCACCGGCCGAGATCGCCGCAAAGACACCGCGGCCCGGGGCCGGCGATCGGTCCGAGACCACCGAGGTCCGCACCCCGTCGGAGACGCCGGAGACGAGTTCCCCGCCGAGCACGACACCGACCGGCGCGCCGCCGGTGACGACGACACCCGGATCGACGGTGACACCAACGATCGTCCCGACGGTCCCGCCGACGACCGGTACGACGATGCCGCCCGGCCGGACCAACTCGCCGACCGCGACGACCACGACGACCACGACGACCACACCGTCGACGCCGACGACCACCCAGCGCTCCCACGGCAACAAGCCGACCACACCGCCCGGTAAGACGAAGACGCCGAACGCGTCGTGAGCAGACCGGTCGCACGGCGGGCGAAGCAGGTACCACTCCGGACACACTGGATCGTCCTGGCGATGTTACTGGTGTGTCTGGCCAGCATGCTGTTGCTGAACGGCTACACGCACCACATGTTCGGGGCGGAACCCGACGGCGCGGTCCAGCCGACCGGCGGCTCGGCGTCGGTGCCACGCCAGATCCTCCGCGGCGGAGCGGTGATCGACGCCGCCGAGGGCAAGCCCCGCTCGGTCGCCCCGAAGCCGCGCACCATCGCGCTCACCTTCGACGACGGCCCCGACCCGGTCTGGACCCCGAAGATCCTCGACCTGCTCCGGCAGCAGCAGGTCCACGCAACGTTCTTCGTCGTCGGAACCGCGGTGGCCGAGCATCCGGACCTGGCACGGCGGATCGTCGCCGAAGGCCACCAGATCGCGGTCCACAGCTTCACCCACGCCAACCTGTCGACGGCGGCCGGCTGGCGGCGTTCGATCGAGCTCCGGCAGAGTCAGCTGATCCTCGCCGGTGCGACCGGTGTCAGTACGACGCTGCTGCGGCCGCCGTACTCTTCGGAGCCCAGCGCGCTGAGCGACCGCGACTGGAAGGCGCTGCAGCAGTCCCGGGACGCCGGCTACCTGGCCGTGCTGACCAGCCAGGACAGCGAGGACTGGCGGAGGCCTGGGACGCAGCAAGTGATCGCCAACTCGATGCCGCGCAGCACAGCCGGGCAGGTGCTGCTGATGCACGACGCCGGTGGTGACCGCAGCCAGACTGTCGAGGCGCTCAGCAAGCTGCTGCCGCGTCTTAAGGCGCGCGGCTTCCGCTTTGCCACGGTCGGCGACGCCGTCGGTCTGCCGGACCCGACGCGTCCGGCGAGCACATGGGACAAGGCCCGCGGTCACGCCGTGATCTGGGCGATGAAGATCAGCGACGGCGTCCTCGCCGTCCTCGGCTGGCTGTTGTACGCCGCCGGCGCGCTCAGCGTGCTGCGCGCGATCACCACGGTGATCGCTGCCCGCCGGCACGCCCGGATGCGGAACTGGACGTACGGTCCGCCGGTCACGGAGCCGGTCAGCGTCATCGTCCCGGCGTACAACGAGAGCGCCGGCATCGAGGCTGCGATCCGCTCGCTGGTGGCCTCGGACCATCCGCTCGAGGTGATCGTCGTCGACGACGGCTCCACGGACGGTACGGCGGACCTCGTCGAGGGACTGGGCATACCCGGTGTGCGCGTGATCCGGCAGGCCAACGCGGGCAAGCCGGTCGCGCTGAACACCGGGCTGCAGGCAGCACGCTTCGAGCTGATCGTGATGGTCGACGGCGACACCGTGTTCGAGCCGGACGCGGTCCGCAAGCTGATCCAGCCGTTCGGTCATCCTGCCGTCGGCGCGGTGTCCGGCAACGCCAAGGTGGGCAACCGCGGCGGGCTGCTCGGCCGCTGGCAGCACATCGAGTACGTGATCGGCTTCAACCTCGACCGCCGGCTGTTCGACCTGGCCGAGTGCATGCCCACGGTGCCCGGTGCGGTGGGCGCGTTCCGCCGTACGGCGCTGGAGCGGATCGGCGGACTCAGCGACGTGACGCTCGCGGAGGACACCGACCTGACCATGGCGCTGTGCCGGGACGGCTGGCGGGTGGTCTACGAGGAGAGCGCGGTCGCCTGGACCGAGGCGCCGGCGTCACTCGGCGCGCTGTGGCGGCAGCGGTACCGCTGGTGCTACGGAACGCTGCAGGCGATGTGGAAGCACCGCGGGGCGATGCTGCAGCGCGGGCGGGCCGGCAAGTTCGGACGCCGCGGCCTGACCTACCTCCTGCTCTTCCAGGTGCTGCTGCCGCTGCTGGCACCTGTCGTGGACGTCTTCGCGATCTACGGCCTCGTCTTCCTGGACCCGGTGCGCGTGCTGGGCGTCTGGGCGGGCTTCGTTTTGCTGCAGCTGGCCATGGGCTTCTACGCGTTCCGTCTGGACGGCGAACGGATCGGACCGCTCTGGACGCTGCCGCTGCAGCAGTTCGTCTACCGGCAGCTGATGTACCTGGTCGTCATCCAGTCGGTCTTCACCGCACTGGCCGGCACGCGACTCCGCTGGCAGCGCATGGAACGGTACGGCAGCCTGGAGGCTCCGGTCGTTCGCTAACCTACAGCGATGACGTTCTCACGGGGAGTACAGGCCGCGCTGCTGGCCTGCGTTCTGGCCGGCGTTCTGGCGGCCGCCACTGGTGGAGCGAAGCCGGTGGTCGTCGGCGGGACGCTGGCGAGCGTCAGCGAGGCGCCGTGGGCGGTCGCACTGAACAACACCCAGTCCGCGTCGCCGAGCGGCCGCTTCTGCGGGGCCACGCTGGTGGCGCCGGACAAGATCGTCACCGCGGCGCACTGCATGGACGAACCTGTGTCGACGTACTACGCGGTGCAGGGCCGGACCGACCTCGCCGACGAGTCGGTCGGGCAGGCCTCGGAGATCAGCAAGGTGTGGGTGCACCCTGGCTACAACACCAAGGACCACCGGTACGACGTTGCGGTGCTGACGCTGGCGAAGCCGTTCACCGGCGTACCGGTGCTGCCCCTGGAGACCAGGGCGCAGGCGGACCGGACGGGCGTCGTGCCGACGGTCTACGGGTGGGGTGACACGCAGGGCACGGGCCCGGACGAGACGCTTCAGAAGGCCGCCGTACCGGACCTCGGCGACAAGACCTGCCTCGCGGACAAGAGCTATGTGGCAAACGGCTATGCGGCTGCCACGAACATCTGTGCCGGCTATGTCGAGGGCGGCATCGATGCCTGCCAGGGCGACTCCGGCGGACCGCTCGTTCTGAACGGCCGTCTGCTCGGTGTCGTGTCCTGGGGCCAGGGCTGCGCGCAGCCCGGTAAACCCGGCGTTTACGCAGAGGTTGCGGCCGCGGCCGAGACACTGGCTCAACAGGTTCGTTAACTGGAAACATACCTGTCAGTACGAGCATCTATCCGTTACGGTCCTGACACGCTCCGAAAACACCATGTCCTTACCTTTCTGGTCAGCTACCCAGTTGCCCAGTGAGGAGAACCATGGCGCAGACCAGACGTCAGTTCCTGCAACAGGTCGGTATCACCGGTGGAGCCGGGGTCCTCTACTCCACCATGTCGGCGCTCGGCCTCACGGGCGTCGCCGAAACCCCCGCCTACGCCGCCCCGTCCCGGGCCGACCTCAACGGCCGCGGCGCCAAGCACGTCGTGATCCTCGGCGCCGGCATCGCCGGGCTCACCTCGGCGTACGAACTGCTCAAGGCCGGCTACAAGGTCACGCTGCTCGAGGCCCGCAACCGCCCGGGCGGCCGGAACTGGACGGTTCGCGGCGGCACCGTCGAGACCGACCTGGCCGGCCACACCCAGCGCGCGACGTTCTCCCCGGGCCAGTACATGAACGCCGGCCCGGCGCGCCTGCCGCAGCACCACGTAACGCTCGAGTACTGCCGTGAGCTCGGTGTCGCGATCGAACCGTTCGTGAACCAGAACGCGGACGCGTACCTGTACCGCGAGGGCACCACCGCGCTGTCCAACATGCCGATCCTGCACCGGACCGCCAAGGCGGATGTGTACGGGTACGTCGCCGAACTGCTCGCCACGGCGACCGACCAGGGCGCGCTCGACAGCAAGCTCACGGCCGCCGACAAGCAGGCGCTGCTGAGCTTCCTGAGCAGCTTCGGTTCGATCGGCAACAAGGCCAGCGGGTTCGCCTACACCGGGACCGACGGCCGGCGCGGTTACACGGTCGAGCCGGGTGCCGGACTCGAGGGCGGCACGACGGCACCGCCGTACGCCCTCAGCGATGTGTTCGCCAGCGGTGTCGGCAACTACTTCTCGTTCGAGTTCGGCTGGGACCAAGCAATGATGATGTTCCAGCCGGTCGGCGGGATGGACCGGATCCCGTACGCGTTCGAGCGGGCGATCGGCAAGGACAAGATCAAGTACGGCGCCGAGGTCACCGGGCTGAAGAACACGTCGACGGGCGTCGAGGTCACGTACACCAGCGGGAACCGGACCAAGCTCGTCACCGCTGACTTCGCGATCTGCACGCTGCCGCCGCACCTGGCCGCGAAGGTCCCGTCCAACCTGCCCGCGCCGATCATTGAAGCGCTCAAATACGCCCGGCCGACGAACGCGGGCAAGATCGGCATCGAGTACGGCCGCCGCTGGTGGGAGGAGGACCTCAAGATCTACGGCGGGATCACCAACAGCAACCTCGACACGTCGAACACCTGGTACCCGTCGTACGGCTTCCACGGCAAGCGCGGCACCGTCATCGGGTACTACAACACCGGCACGAACGCGAACACCTACGGCGCACTCACCCCGCAGCAGCGGCTCGATCGCGCGCTGATGCAAGGCGCCAAGATGCACGGTGAGGTGTACCGCAAGGACATCAAGGCGGCGTTCTCGGTCAACTGGCTGGGCACGAAGTACTCCGAGGCGTCGTGGGTCAGCTGGCCGTCGCAGACCGACGGGATCTACGCGCGGCTGCTCGATGCCACCGGCAACATCTACTTCGCCGGTGACCACCTGTCGCACGCGATCGCCTGGCAGCACGGCGCGATGGTGTCCGCGCGGGCTTCGGTGACCGCACTGCACACCCGGGTGGCGAGCCGATGAAAACTCGACGTGCGCTCATCGCCGGCGCGGCCGCTGTCGCGCTGTTCCTCACCGGTGGTGCGACGACCGCCGCCGGCTGGTTCCCCAAGCCCAAGCCGCCGAAGCCCGGCACCGTCGTGCCGGCGCTGCCCGCGGGCCAGGCCAACCCGATGATCGCCAACGGCGTCGGCATCGGTGCCAACACCCCGATCTACAAGACCAGCGGCATCGGGCCGTCGGCGCTCAACACCGGCGCCTCGGGCGAGGCGGCGTACATCGACACCGCGGTCTTCCCGGGCGGGACGTTGCCCGCGGGCGTCACGATCACCGAGGCCCAAGGCATCAACGTGCTCCGGCGGATCGGCGAGAACCTGGCCGTGGCCGGGTTGTCGTACGCCGACGTCTACACGATGCGCGTGTTCCTGCAGAACCCGTCCGGCGCGGCGGCTGCCGACTTCGCCGGCTGGAACCGGGCGTACCGCCAGTACTTCGCCAACACCGATCTGACCACCGGGGCGTACGTCCCGGTCCCGCTCGGTACGGCGCCGCCGGCGAAACCGTTCGTGGTGAACAAGGCCTGTCCGTCCCGCTTCGCGCTGGAGATCGAGAACCTGCCGGTGTCCGGCTGGCTGGTCGAGGTCGAGGTCGACGCGGCCTACCCGAAGCGCTGAGCCCTACCTGAGCCCTGCCTGAGCCCTGGCTCGCCTGTAGTTGAGTCGTCGTGGGTCGCCGTCCCGTTAACCTGACGGGGTGGCGACCCACGAACAGGTGACCGTCGGCGTGGTCGGTGCCGAGCAGATCGTGCACCGGATCATGAACCTGGCCCGCGAGCTGGACAACCCCGGGCTGCGCCTGGTCACCGCCGTGTACGCCGACGAGCACGACGCACACGAGCAGGCGGCGCGGATCGCCGGCCGGGTCGACGCGTTCCTGTTCGCGGGACCGTTGCCGTACGACGTGGCGGTCGCGGGCGGTCTCCCGGTACCGGCGACGTACGTGCCGAGCGGTGGGCCGGCGTTGTTCTCGACGCTGCTGCGCGGGGTGCTGGAGAAGGTGTTCGACCCGGCCCGGATCAGCGTCGACACGATGTCGCGCCGGGACCTCAAGCATGTCTACGAAGAGATCGGACTGAGTTCGGCGGGCGTCCGGCTGAAGGAGTACACCGGCCCGGAGTCGGCCGAGACGTTCCTCGACTTCCACCGGTCGCTGCACGAACGCGGCCGTACCACCGGGGCCGTCACCACCGTGCCGACCGTCGATGTCGCGCTGCGCGCGGCCGGCGTACCGACACTGCGGATGACTCCGTCCTCGATGACGATCCGCCAGGCATTGACCACGGCCGTCCTGATGGGCAGCGGCGCGAAGCTCGAGGAATCGCGGATCGTCACGATGATCGTGCGGGTGCCGGCCGCCTCGCTGCCGGCGCATGCCAGCGCGAGCGCGTACTGGTACCAGGAGTTGCGCCTGTCGCTGCACCGCGAACTGCTGCGCGAGGCCCGGCCGATGGACGCCGCCGTGGTGCCGCGTGACGAGCACAGCTTCCTGATCGTCACCACGATGGGTTCGTTGCGGCTGGCCACCGACAACCTGTCGGTCGCGCCGTTCCTGGACCGGATCTCCGAAGAACTGGGGATCCGGTTGGAGATCGGCATCGGGACCGGTACGTCGACGCGCGAGGCCGAGGTGAACGCGCAATCCGCCGTCGACAAGGCGGCCGGTGGCGACTCGGCCTTCGTGGTCGGTCCGCAGGGTTTGGTGCTGCAGATCCCCGGCGAGCGCACCCGGGCCGCGGAGCGGCCGGTGCGGACGGACTCGCGGGCGCTGCAGGTCCTGGCGACGCTCGCGGAACGGCTCGAGGAGGCCAAGGACACCGAGCGGGTCGTGGACGCGGAGAAGGTTGCCGAGCTGCTCGGCGTGACGTTGCGGACGGCGCGGCGGACGCTGACCACGCTGGTCGACGAAGGCCTGGCCTGGCCGATGCCGCCGCCACGATCGAACAAGCTCGGGCGGCCGCCGCGGCCTTATCAGCTGCTGGTGGAGAAGATCCCGCGCTGAGTCGGCTTATTACGGACGTCCATAACAGCTATTCAGGTCTTGCCGTAGCTGCTCGGCTGGGGCAGGGTTGGTCGCGTGCCAGAACCCCAACACGCAGTCGCAGTGGTGGACAGCCGGACGGCGACCGAACGGGCCCACCAGGCGGGTCAGGACGCCTGGTGGGTCTACCTGGCCGAAGTGCTCGGCCATCTGCGGTTGCCCTACCGAACGCTCTCCCCTGCTCAGGCGACCACTCCACCCGCCGATGTTTCCGTGCTGGTTTTCGCGACGGCTCCTGATGCCGGGTCCTTCGACGGACTCGAGGCTTGGGTTCGCGAGGGTGGTGCTGTAGTCGTCGTCGGCGATCCTGGTCCGCTGGCGGACTTGACCGGCGTGACCGCGGACTCGGCTGTCGCTGAAGATCACGTGGTCTTGGCGGACGGCCCGGTGTGGTCGGCGGTGCCGCCGGTCGCGCTGCATGCGGTCGGTGGTGTTCAACTGGCTGCTGACGTCGACGCACTGGCCGCTGACACCGATGTGCTTGCCGGCGGGGTCGAGGTGCTGGCCCACTGGCAGGGCTCTGATACGGCGGCGATTACCGTTCGGCGGTTGGGCCGCGGTGTCGTCCTGACGTACGGCGTCGACCTGTGGCAGACCGTCGTACGCATCCAGCAGGGGTACCCGGTCACCGCAGACGGGGAGCCCGCCGCGGACGGTACGGCGCCGATCGACGACGGCATCCTCAAGTGCGAGGACGGGATGGTGCTCAGCTTCGAGCACGACCGGTCGATGCCGCCGGGGCAGCCGCCGCTCGATCCGTCGTACCGCCACGAGTACCCGCCGCCCAGCGCCGTACCGATCTTCGACCAGCCGCACGCCGATTGGTGGTGCTCGCTGTTCGCGCAGAGCCTGTGGTGGGCGGCTGAGCACGTCGGCGCTTCAGTGCCCTGGCTCTGGTACTGGCCGTCGGGGGTGGATGCGGTCGCGCACATGTCGCACGACTCCGACCAGAACGAGGAAGAGGACGGGCAGGCCGCTCTCGACGCGTTCGCCGAGGCCGGCGTCGAGGTCACCTGGTGCCAGGTCTTTCCGGGCGGCTACTCACCCGCGCTGTACCAGGCGATCACCGCGGCCGGCCACGAGAACGCCCTGCATTACAACGCGATGGGCGACGCCGACCTGGCAGTCTGGGGCTGGCCGTACATCCGCGCGCAGTACGCGTGGGCCCAGGCCGTCACCGGCGTCGACGAGATCGTGTCGAACAAGAACCACTACACCCGCTGGGAAGGGTGGACCGAGTTCTACGTCTGGTGCGAGCGGCTCGGGATCCAGATCGACGAGTCACGCGGGCCGAGCAAACAGGGTGCCGTCGGGTTCACCTTCGGCGCCTCGCAGATCTCGTTCCCGATGGCGCCTGTTGCTGAGGGCAACCGATTCTACGACGTACTGAATCTGCCGTTGCACACGCAGGATCTCGCATGGGCCGGGCACGCCGCCGTACGCGACGTCATCCTGGACGGGGCGCAGGCGGTGCACGGCGTCGCGCACTTCCTGTTCCACGGGCCGCACCTGAATCTTCGCCCGGCCACTCGGACCGCGTGTATCGAGTTGGCCGCCGAGGCCCGCCGACGCGGGATGCCGTGGTGGACGGCCGGCCGGATCAACAGCTGGGAGCGGGCGCGTCGCGGCGTCACCTTGTCGATCGAGCCGCATCCGGACGGCGTCGCCGTACGAGCTCGGTCGGAGTCGGCACTGCCGGGCGCGGCGGTCCTGCTCGCCCTACCGTCGGCCGGCAACGACCCGCTCGTCAAGGAAGGCAGTGGATCCGCGCGGGCCGTGGTCCGTTTCGGACGGTCGTTCGTCGAGCTGACCGCGGACATTGTTGCTGGAGACAACAGATGGGTGATCACGCCATGATGCCTCAGTGGCCGGAGTTCGGTGACGACGAGGAGAAGGAGCTGCTCGAGGTCCTGCACTCGGGGAAGTGGGGCAGCACGAGCGGCGACGTCGTCGCCACGTTCGCTCAGGAGTTCGCCGAGTACCAGCAGGCTGCGCACGCGGTCTGCCTGGCCAACGGCACTCTCGCCCTCGCGGTCGCGTTGCGGGCCGCCGGTGTCGGCATCGGCGACGAGGTGATCGTGCCGCCGTACACGTTCATCGCGACCGCCTCCGCCGCGTTGTTCGTCGGTGCGGTGCCGGTCTTCGCCGACGTCGACCCCGACACGCATCTGCTCGACCCGGCCGCGACCGAGGCTGCTGTGACTCCGCGGACGAAGGCCGTCATCGTGGTACATCTCGCCGGGCGGCCGGCGGACATGGACGCCTTTACCGCCTTGGGCGCGCGGCACGGGCTGACCGTCATCGAGGACGCGGCCCAGGCGCACGGTGCGGCGTACAACGGCCGCC
Organism: Kribbella sp. NPDC048915; assembly: GCF_040649595.1. NCBI lineage: Bacteria > Bacillati > Actinomycetota > Actinomycetes > Propionibacteriales > Kribbellaceae > Kribbella > Kribbella sp. NPDC048915. Next base: position 96,362 of record NZ_JBEZFT010000018.1, read on the forward strand.
CGGTCGGGGCGATCGGCGACCTCGGCACATTCAGCTTCCAGAGCAGCAAGAACATCACGGCCGGCGAAGGCGGCGCCGTCCTCACCGATTCCGCTGAGCTGGCCGGCGCCGTGTATTCGCTGGTCAACGTCGGCCGCGTGCCGGGCGGCGGTTGGTACCAGCACGAGAGTGTCGGGTACAACCTGCGGCTGACCGAGTTCCAGGCGGCGATCCTGCGCGCGCAACTACGCCGGCATCCGCAGCAGCAGGAGGTCCGTGAACGCAACGCCCAACTGCTGACCTCGCTGCTGTCCGGCGTCGACGGTCTTCAGCTCGCGCCGGACGATCCTGCGATCACCGCGCACGGCCGGCACCTCTTCATGCTGCGGCTCCCGGGCCGCCGCGAGGCCGTCCTGCAGTCGCTCACGGCCGCCGGGTTCTCACGTGCTTCGTCGGGGTACGTACCTTTGCACCGCAACGACGCCGTACGGCGCGAAGCTCAGGCCATCACCGCTCGCCTCGGCCAGCCGTACCCTGAACCCGCCTGTCCTCATGCCGACCTGGTCTCGTCCGACACGATCTGGCTCCCGCAGCCGTACCTGCTCGGCACCGAATCCCAGACGCACGCCCTGGCGACTGCTATCACTGAGGCAGTCAATGCTTGAGGAGCGCGATGGCGATCGAGTACGAGGCCAAGGTTCTGGACATCTCCCCGGCTGAGGTCGCGGACCGGATCCTGGCTCTCGGCGGGCGGCACGTGGCCGACCGTCAGATGCGGCGGTACGTGTACGACATCGCGCCCGGCGACCGGTCCCGCTGGATCCGCCTGCGCGACACCGGTACGTCGGTGACGCTGACGGTCAAGGAGATCGCGCACGACGGTATCGACGGCACCAGCGAAACCGAGGTGACCGTCGACGACTTCGACACCACCAACGCTCTGCTCGGGCAGCTCGGCTTTTCGCCGAAGTCGTACCAGGAGAATCGGCGGTCCAGCTACGAACTCGAGGCCGCCGCCCTGGAGATCGACCAATGGCCGCTGATCCCGCCGTACCTGGAGATCGAGGGCCACTCGCCGTCGCACGTCGTGAAGGTCGCGGCGCTCCTCGGGTACACCGCCGCGCAACTGACCGCGGAGAACACCACCAAGGTGTACGCGCACTACGGCATCGACCTCGGGGCCATCGCCGACCTTCGCTTCGGGGGTTGACCTGGAGCGCGCTCCAGCCGTGACGCTGAGGTCATGAACACACCCACGATGGCCCTCGGGGCGATGTACTTCGGCACGAGGGTGGACGAACGGACCGCCTTCAGCATCCTCGACCGGTACGCCGAACTCGGCGGCACGTATATCGACACCTCCAACAACTACAGCTTCTGGACCTCCGACACCGGCTTCGGCGGCCAGAGCGAGGCCTTGCTCGGCCGCTGGCTGGCATCCAACCCCGGCGTAGGCATCCGCCTCAGCACCAAGGTCGGCGCCCAGCCCACGCGGGTCGGCGGCTTCCCCGACCACCTCGAGGGGCTCCGAGCCGATGTCGTCCGTACCTCGATGGCGCAGAGCCTGGAACGCCTGGGCGTGGACCGCGTCGACCTGTACTGGGCACACGTCGAAGACCCGACCGTGCCGGTGGAGGATCTGGTCGCGACGTTCGGCGGCCTGGTCAGCGACGGCCTCACCGCCCGCTGGGGCGTCTCGAACCACCCGTCCTGGCTCCTCGAACGCATCCGCGCCACCGCCGCCCTTGCCGGCCACGCCGAACCCACCGCCTACCAGCAGCGCTACTCCTACCTCCAGCCCGCCGGCGGCATGCCCGTCGAAGGCCAGCCGATCCCCACCGGCATGCTCTCCCCCGACGGCCTCGACTTCCTCCGGCGCGACCCCACCGTCGACGGCTGGGTCTACACCGCCACCCTCCTCGGCCGCTACGACCGCCCCGACCGCCCCCTGCAGATCGAGTACCGCCACCCCGGCACCGACCGCCGCCTGGCTGCGCTCACCGAAGTAGCCAAGTCCCGCGGTCTCCGCCCCGGCCAGGTGGTGCTCGCCTGGCTGACGTCCAACACCCCGGCCCTCACTCCCATAGTCGGCGTCAGCACGGTCGCCCAAGTGGAACAAGCCGCAGAAGCCACCTCCACCACCCTCGATGCGGACGAACTGGAAGTCCTCAACAACGCCTGACCAGAGCGACCCCGCCCGCCGCAGCGCCGGCCACACCCACGCCACTGCGGCGAATTCGCCCGTACGCCATCGAAGTGCCCGAGAGGCGTCGGGTGGGCGCTTCGGGCAGGCGCGAACGTCCTGTAGGTGCCCGCGGATTGGCTCAGCTGGCGGGTGTGTCCGGTAGGGCGGCGAACGCGTCTGCCTCGCGGAGCATGGCTTCGTCCGCTTTCCATCGGGGCCGTCGGGTGATGGGTACGACGGAGTCATCCGCAGGTGGTGAGGCCGGCGGCGTTGTGGTGGCTGAGGCATCCGGGGGTGGTGGCTCCGGCGACATATTGCCGTCGCCCCGGATGCGGCGTCGGCGGTGTGCGGGTGGTTCGGCCCAGGTGGGGCGTCTGACGTGGACCTCGTTGCCGATGATGGTGATGCGCCAGCGCCCCGCGTGCAGGTCTTTGTGGTGACGACGGCAGAGCAGGACCAAATTCGAGCCCTTCGTCTCGCCACCGTCGATCCAGGAGACCAAGTGATGCGCCTCGCACATGATCGGCGGGGCTCCGCAGACGACGCAGCCGCGATCGCGACGGTTCAGGGCGTAGCGCATCGGCTTGGTCACCAGGCGTTCGCTGCGTCCGACGTCGAGTGGCTCTGAGTTCGACCCCAGTACGAGCGGGATGATCTTGGCATCGCACGCCAACCGACGCACGGTTGCCGCCGACAGCCCATCGCCGTACACCGTCTGCCCGATCCCCGTCGCAACAGCCGCCTTCAGATCTTCGAAGTCGATCGTCACCGTCAGGTGAGCCTTCGCGCCAAACCCCGGCACCCGCCCGCGACTGTCAACCAGCGCGCCAGAGGACCCGCCAACAGCATGCCCGGCCCAGGGGTCGTCCTGAGTACCCGCGGTCGGCTCGGTGGGCGATTGGGTGGCGGGTGGCTTCGAGGTTGGGAGGTTGGCGGGTGGCTTCGAGGTTGGGAGGTTGGCGTCGTACGCAGCAGCTGCGACGTTGAGGGTATTGGTCAGCGCGTCGGCTTGGCGCTTTTCGCGGGATCGAGGGTCGTGTTCGCCGTCGATGGTCTTGTGGGGGCGAGCGCCGGCGTGGATGAGGGAGCGCAGGAGTTCGGCGTTCTCGTTGGCGAGGTACCCGCGGAACTTCACACCGCGATCCGCGTTCGTCAGGATGAGTGACTCGCGCTCGTACGCCTTGTGCTCTTCGGGTTCCGGCCCGTCGGTGTCGAGGATGTCGCGGACCTTCCTCCCGGCGCTGCGGAGTTCACCTGGGGACAGATGGGCGGCGAGTTTCACCAGCTGCTGCTCGGCGGCGTCGCGGTCGGCGACAGGTACGTGCGTCGGCACGCGATCCAGCGCGGAGACGATCGCGGCGGCTTGCGCAGGACGCAACGACCATCCGATACCACTACTCGACTCCTCCGCGTCGTCCGATTCGTCCGCGGGCTGGTCGGTTTCTCCGGCGCTGTCGGCGTCGGTGGGCGCGCCGTGGATGGTCTCGTCCAGACCAGCTGACACAGCCGGGTACTTCGAGAGCGCGCGGGCCAGACGCACTGTGGCGTGGGCGGTCGAGGAATCCAACCGGTATCGGAAGCGAATGAGCTCGGCCGTGTCACGGGCGCCGAGCTCAGTCGCATACCCGGTGGTCTCCACAGCATCGATCACGCGCAGCCGGTACGACTCCAGGCGAGCGATCTCAGCCTCCAGCGCGTCGAGAGTCGACAGCAGTTCGCCGCCGCTCATCGACCACGCCGGTCGCTCGCCCAGAAGTTCCATACCCAACACGCTACCCGGCACCTCGGACAATTTCTTATCCAGAAGCCCTTATTCCGTTGACAATTCGTGGGCCCACAACAGCCCACACCTCTTAGGCAACCCGATCCAGAGTGTCCGGTACGCCAACTTGCCGCGCCGCGGTACGGGCGGTCAGCCAACGGACGGCGCACGCTCGATGCCCTTGGCAACGACATCTCGATCGAATGGTCCGGAGCTGGAAGATTCGCAGCGGTCAGGCCCGCGCGGGGCGAAGAGGCTGGGGTGCGCGCGGCGTGAAGGGTTAATGGCTCTTGTGCCTGATCCGTGGGTGGGTCTGGGGTGACCGAGTCGGGGGCGCCCGCGCTGGACGACCGCGCTTGTCCCCGCGCGGTGGGTTCACCCATCGTGTTGTGGGTTCCTGACCCGTGTGTCCGTCCGGCAGCAGTGCCCCCGTACTGCGTGTCTGCGCGGTGAGTGCCC